>RKSI01000080.1 GCA_007570905.1 Gammaproteobacteria bacterium | reverse complement strand
TCGCGGGACGATAACGGGCATGGTGTAAAATACGCCGCCACAACCCGGAACACCGACGACCGCCAGATGACTTCGCACACCCTGCACAGCCACGCGCTGTTCGCGCTTTACCTCGGCGCGCTGGCCGCTCTCGGCGCGGCGCTTGCGGCGATGCCGTCGGTCGCCGCGCAGCGGGCCGCGGCGGGCGACGCCGAAAACCACTTCCACGAAGCCGTCGTCAGCGCCTACGGCGGCGGCGGCGAACTGCTTTACCGTCTTCGCAGCCCGCGCCTGCGCCACGCGCCGCCGGCGCCGGACTTTCATCTTGAGCGCCCGCGCATTGAATACCACTCGCAGCCCGGCCCCGGCCTGCGCCTGTCCGCCGACACCGGGCGCATCGGCGAGGGCGGCGTCATCCACCTGAACGGCGCCGTCGTCGTCGAGCGTCCGCGCCACGGCGCGCGCGCGGCGGAAACGCTCGACACCCGCGATGTCACGGTGGAAACCGAACGCAAGGTCGCGCACACCGGCGAACGCGCGGTGCTGCGCCGCGGCGCCACCGTGACGCAGGGCGACGGCATGTCCGCCGACCTCGGCACCGGCGAGATTCGGCTGCTGGCCAATGTCCGCGTCACCCATGCGCCCTGACGCCGCGCGCCCGGCGGCGCTGCTGCTGGCCGCGTTGCTCGCCGCAGGCGCCGCCGCGCAGGAAAGCGGCGAGCCGCTTGAACTGGAGGCCGACAGCGTCGTTTATAACGAAGAGACCGGCATCAGCGTCTATCGCGGCAATGTCAAGATTGTGCAGGGCGAGATCACGCTGAAAGGCGACACCATTGAAGTATTCACGAAAGACGGCGCCATCTCCAAACTCGTCGCAACCGCCGGCCCAAGCCGCCTGGTGCGCCGCCGCGACGGCCAGACGCTGCGCGCCGAGGCGCTGCGGATTGAATACCGCGCCGACGACGGCATCATGGACCTGCGCGGCAAGGCGCGCATCGCCGACGGCTGGAAGTCGCTGTCGGGCGACCACATCGTCTATGACGCGCGCAAGAAAATCGTCAAGGCGACCAAGGACAAAAACCGCGTCCGGCTGACGCTGCGCCCCGACAAAAAGGAACCGCGCTGACGCCGCCGGCGCCCCGCCCCCGCCGTCCTTGCCGAAAAAAGGCCATTTTCTCGAGGCGACCGGCCTCAGCAAACGCTATGGCGCGCACCAGGCGGTGGAGTCGGTGTCGTTGCAACTGTCGGGCAGCGAGATAGTCGGCCTGCTCGGCCCCAACGGCGCCGGCAAGACCACGACCTTCCACATCATCGTCGGCCTGATACGCGCCGACAGCGGGCGCACCGAACTCAACGGCGCCGACATCTCGTCGCTGCCGATGCACGAGCGCGCCGCGCGCGGCATCGGCTATCTGCCGCAGGAAACATCGGTGTTCCGCAGGATGAGCGTCGAGGACAACATCCGCGCGGCGCTGGAAACCTGCCCGGCGATGACGCCCGATGTGATGCAGCACCGCCTCGAACAACTGCTCGACGAACTGCAACTGCACGGCGTGCGCCATCAGCCCGGCATCTCGCTGTCCGGCGGCGAATGCCACCGCGTGGAAATCGCGCGGCTGCTGGCGACCGGGCCTGCGTTCATGCTGCTCGACGAGCCGTTCGCCGGCATCGACCCCATCTCGGTCGCCGAAGTGCAGAAACTGATGCTGCAACTGAAACGCCGCGGCATCGGCCTGCTCGTCACCGACCACAATGTGCGCGAGACGCTGAAAATCTGCGACCGCGGATACATCTTCAACCGCGGGCGCATCATCGCGCGCGGCACGCCGCAGGAGATACTCGCCGACGAGACGGTGCGCGAGGTGTACCTCGGCTCCGACTTCAGGATCTGACGCCGCCGGCGCCGAACACTTTCAGCAAGAACGCGTACTTCTCCGCCACCTCTTTCAGATAGTCAAAACGCCCGGAAGAGCCGCCGTGCCCGGCGCACAGGTTGGTCCTGAGCAGCAGCAGGGCGCCGCCGCTGTCGTCGCCGGCGCCGCAGGCGCGCAGTTTTGCGACCCACTTGGCCGGCTCCCAGTATGTCACGCGCGTGTCGCTCAAGCCGGCGCTGACAAACAAATTCGGGTAATCGCGGCGCGCCACATTGTCGTACGGCGACCACGACGCGATGCGCTCAAAGGCCGCGGCGTCCTCTATCGGGTTGCCCCACTCCGGCCACTCTATCGGCGTCAGCGGCAGCGTGGCGTCGCACATCGTGGTCAGCGCGTCCACAAACGGCACCTCGGCGATGGCCGCGCCGAACAAATCGGGGCGCATGTTGAGAACGGCGCCGACCAGCAGGCCGCCGGCGGAGGCGCCGTGCGCGGCGATCCGCCCCTTGCGCGCGCAGTTCTCGCGCGCGAGGTGCTCGGCGCAGGCGATGAAATCAAGAAAGGTGTTGCGCTTGTTCTCCATCCTGCCGTTCTTGTACCAGTGGTAGCCCTTCTCCATGCCGCCGCGGATGTGCGCGATGGCATAGACAAAACCGCGGTCCACCAGCGACAGGCGGCTGCCGGAGAAGTACGCCGGCATAGAGGAGCCGTAGGAGCCGTAGCCATAAAGCAGCAGCGGCGCGCTGCCGTCCAGCGGCGTGGTCTTGCGCCGCAGCAAACTGACGGGAACGCGCTCGCCGTCGTGCGCGCGCGCGAACAGCCGCCGCGTCTCGTAGTCCGCAGGATCGTGGCCGCTCGGCACCTCCTGTTCCTTGCGAAGACGGCGCGTGCGCCGGCGCATGTCGTAGTCATACACGCGGTACGGCGTCGTCATTGAAGCGTAGGTGAAGCGCAGGATGTCGCTGTCGTAGGCGAAGGTCGCAAGCGGCGCCAGTTCGTAGCACGCCTCGTCAAAGGCGATGGCGTTCTCGCCGGCGCAGCGCCCGTGTGCGTCCATCTCCATCACCACCAGGCGCGGCAGCGCGTCCTCGCGCTCAAGGCGCACTATCCAGCGCCTGAACGCGACCGCGTCCTCCAGCAGCACGCCGTCGCCCGGCAGGTAAAAGTCGCGCCAGGTCTCGCGCCCGGGCCGCGCCGGGTCGGCCAGCGCCAGTTTGTAGTTCTCGGCGCCGTCGGCGTTGGTGACTATCAGCAGTTGCCCTTCGCGTTCGTCCACCTCGTATTCCACATCGCGCTCGCGCGCCTGCACCAGTCGCGGCGCGGCGAGCGGCTCGTGCGCCGGAATCAGCCATGCCTCGCTGGTGCGCTGGTCGCCGGTGTGGATCGTCACCAAACGCCCCGACCGCGTGCGCGAAACGCCGATGAAAAATCCCGGGTCGCTCTCCTCGTAGATCACCGCGTCGCGCGCGACCGGCTCGCCCATATGGTGGCGGCGCACCTGGTACGGGCGGTGGTGCTCGTCCAGCGCCGTGTAGAACAAATGCCGGCCGTCGGCGGCCCACGCGAAGTCGCCCTGCACGCGCGGTATCGCCTCGTCCAGCGGCGCGCCGCTTGCAATGTCGCGCACGCGCAGCGTGTAATACTCGGCGCCGTCGTCGTCGGCGCACCAGGCGATGAGGCGGTGGTCGGGGCTGTGCCGGAAACCGCGCAGATGGTAATACGCAAGGCCGGCGGCTTCGGCGTCGCCGTCCAGCAGCACCTCTTCGGCATCGGGCGCGCGCGCCGGGTGGCGGCAGCGCAGCGGATACTGCCCGCCCTCGCGGTAGCGGAAGTAATACGCATAGTCGCCGTCCAGGTCCGGCACCGAATCGTCGTCCTCCTTGATGCGCCCCTTCATCTCGGCAAACAATTCCGCCTGCAGCGCTTCGGTGTCGCGCATCACCGCGTCGGTGTAGTCGTTCTCGGCTTCCAGGTGGGCGCGAATGTCGGCATTGAGTTTGCCGATGTCTTTCACCGCCTCGCGCCAGTTGTCGGCGCGCAGCCAGGCGTAGTCGTCGGTGATTTGCCGCCCGTGCAGCGTCCAGCGGTGCGGACGGCGCTTTGCGATTGGCGGTTTCGGCGTTGTCATGGGTGCGCGCGGAAGATGCGCCCGGGGCGCGCGCCGCGTTGTTCCAGCGCCTGCGCCGCGCGCTGCGCCTGCGGCGGCGGCAGGCACAGATAGCAATCGCTGCCGGCGAGGTCGGTGTCGGCGGCGATGCGTTCGGCCCACAAGTCCGCCGCGTCGCCGCCGCCGGCGCCGGTCGGCGGCAGTGTCGTAAAGTTCATTTGGTCCAGCGCGTCGCGCCACGCGCAGCACAGGTTGTCGAGATAATACGGAGGTTCGCCGATGCCCGAGCGGTACAGATGAATCGGCAGGTCGCTTTCCAGCGCGACGATGTGTTCCAGCAGACTGCGCGCGAAGGCGAAGTGGGTGTCCCACGCCAGCAGCACGACCGGCCTTTCCATGTTGCCGGTGAACACAAACGAACCGTGCGGCGCCTCCACATCAAACCAGTCACCGCTGCGGCATTCCTGCGCGACGCAGGCGGCGAAGGGGTCGTCCTGCGCGCCGCCGCGCGCGCGCAGGTGAAACTCCAGTTCACTCGCGTCGCACGGGCAACTGGCGATGGGCAGGCGCGCATCGCCGCAGCGCGGGTGCGACAAACCCGCCTCCTGCCCGGCCAGAAAGCGCAGGCGGTGGCTTCTCGACACGCGCAGCCGCAGCACCGCGATGTCCGGCGCCGCCTCGCCGATGTGCTTGACCCTGGCGCGAAAACGCTGCAACGGAATCTGCCCGGCGCCGCCGGCGATATTGGCCTCAAGCCGCAAGTCGGCGGCGGCGGTGTGCGAGCACATCAGAAAGTGGCGGCCATCACGCTGGCCGCGCTCAAACACATAGTCCCAATCGCTGATTTGGCGCACCTCGCCGTCCAGCAGGCGCGCGACGCACAAACCGCAGTTGCCGCCGCTGCACCCGTAATCCACCGCCAGACCTGCGCGCACCGCCGCCTCAAGCACCGACTCGCCGTGCTCCACGACCGCCTCGGCGTCATGCCCCTCAAAACAAACCCGGTAACTCATAACGGCCTATGGGCCGCCGTCCGCCGGTAGCGGCGGACGGCTACTGCGGTGGCGGCGTTCAGGCAAGCTGTTCAAGAATCCGCTGTCCCACCTGGCGGATGTCGCCGGCGCCGTCCACCGCCAGGTAGCGCAGGCACCCCTGGTCGGCGATGTCGCGGTAATGGCCGACCAGCGGCGCGGTCTGTTCGTGGTAGGTCTCCAGGCGGCGCGCAATCACGCCGGGCCGGTCGTCGTCGCGCTGCACCAGCGGCTCGCCGGTCAAATCGTCCACGCCCTCCACCTTCGGCGGGTTGTATTCAATGTGGTAGGCGCGCCCCGATGCCGGATGCGTGCGCCGCCCGCCGAGGCGCCGGATAATCTCCTCGTCCGACACGACAATCTCGACGACGGCGTCTATCGCCACGCGCTTCCATTCCAGCGCGCGCGCCTGCGCCAGCGTGCGCGGAAAGCCGTCGAACAAAAACCCGCGCCGGCAGTCGTCGGCGGCGATGCGCTCGCTGACCAGGCCGACGATGACCTCGTCCGGCACCAGTTCGCCGCGGTTCATGAAGCCCGCGGCGCGGCGCCCCAGTTCGCCGCCGTCGCGCACCGCCTCGCGCAGCATGTCGCCGGTGGAGATTTGCGGAATCCGGTGGTGCTCGCAAAGCAGGCGCGCCTGCGTGCCCTTGCCGACGCCCGGCGCGCCCAACAGGATAATTCTCATCAGAAAGTTCTTGCGTCCGGAAAACCAGTGAACGCGGGATTATAGCGGATTCCGCCGCCGCGTTCATTGCCCGCTATAATTCAACGCCGATGAACGAATTAAACAAGGGGCGCAATGTCCT
>RKSI01000053.1 GCA_007570905.1 Gammaproteobacteria bacterium | reverse complement strand
GCGTCAGGCGGCCTGCGCCTGAATGCGGAACTCCGGCTGCTCGACCTGCTGCGGCTTGCACGAGCGGATGACCCAGATCATCAGGCCGATGATGAAAAACGCGCTCGGCGGCAGCAGCATCAGGCCGTTGGGCTGATACCAGCCGCCTTCGGACACCAGTTGCAGCACCGGGTAGCCGAGCAGCGCGCCCGAACCGAGCAACTCGCGGGTTGTGCCGACCACCACCAGCACAAAACTGTAGCCGAGGCCGTTGCCGAGGCCGTCGAAGAAACTCGGCGCCGGCGGATTTTTCATCGCGTAGGCTTCGGCGCGGCCAAGCACGATGCAGTTGGTGATAATCAGGCCGACGAAGACCGACAGCGTCTTGCTGATGTCATACACATATCCTTTCAGAATC
Source organism: Gammaproteobacteria bacterium (assembly GCA_007570905.1). Taxonomy (GTDB): domain Bacteria; phylum Pseudomonadota; class Gammaproteobacteria; order Poriferisulfidales; family Oxydemutatoraceae; genus Oxydemutator. The sequence goes on along the minus strand of RKSI01000053.1, from coordinate 5,407 downwards.
TGGTCCACCAGAATTACCAGCGATGCGATGATGGTCATCTGCACGATGATGCGGACATTGGTCGGGACATGGCGGCGTATCATGCTGATAGAGACATTCGACAGCGCCAGCACCGAAGTGAGCGCCAGGCACATAATCAGCGACGCCGCCAGCGTCGTGGTGACGGCCAGCGCCGAGCAGATGCCGAGAATTTGCAGCGTAATCGGGTTGTCGTCCACCAGCGGGTCGACAAGCACCTTTTTGTTTTCACGCCATGCCATGTTGTGTTTCCTGTTGTCTCCGTTGCCGGGTTTTTGTCAGCCCCGCCCGGGCGCCGCGCCGGTTTTTTGCGGCCAGTTTTTGGCCAGAAACCGCCGGTAGCCGCGCTCGCCGAACCAGAAGCGAATCATGTTGCCGACGCCGCGGCTGGTGATGGTCGCGCCCGACAGCCCGTCCACCTTGTAACTCGCGCGGCTGTCGCCAACGGCGACGCGGCCCTTGATGACATCCAGCACCGGCGCGCCGATGCCGCTTTCATAAATGCGCTTGCCGCGCCACAGCGCGCGCCACGCCGGGTCGTCCACGCGCCCGCCAAGGCCCGGCGTCTCGCCGTGCCGGTAGAATTGTAGCCCATAAACGGTGTTGGCGTCGGCCTCGAGCGCGATAAAGCCGTACAGCGTGGACCACAGGCCGTAGCCGTATAGCGGCAGCACGATCTTGTCCAGTTGGTCGCCGCGTTTCAGCAGATAAACCTTGGCGAAGCGCGGCAGGCGCTGGATGCGCGCGATGTCGTCGCCGCGTTCCAGCGCGGCGCTTAACTGCGGGTCGCGCGCGGAATCCACCATGTCAAAGCCGGCAACCTCCGGCTCGCCGGCATACTCGCCGCTCTCCAGTTCAACGATGCGCGCCTCGACGACGGCGCCGGTATCGGCGTCGCCCGCGTCGGAACGCGGCAGCCCCGCCACCTGGCGGATGCTGGCGTTAAGTTCGGCCAGCCGGTTCTGCTCCTGCAAGGGCCGCAGCATCACCGCCGCCGTAGAGACCACGACCGAACACACCACGCACAGCGTGAAAATGACGATCAGCGTCTTGGAAACCGAATCATTGCCCATAGCGTTTCATCCGCTTGCGGGTGTTGGCGCGCACGACGAAGTAGTCTATCGTCGGCGCGAAGATGTTGGCGAACAGGATGGCGAGCATCACGCCTTCCGGGAAGGCCGGGTTGACGGCGCGTATCAGCACTGTCATGAAGCCGATTAAAAGGCCGAATATCCAGCGCCCGGCGTCGGTGGCCGCCGCCGACACCGGGTCGGTGGCCATGAACACCATGCCGAAGGCGAAGCCGCCGAGCACCAGGTGCCAGTGCCACGGCATAGAGAACATCGGGCCGGCGTCCAGCCAGTTGAACAGCAGCGAAGTCGCCACCATGCCGAAGAACACGCCGAGGATGATGCGCCACGACGCGATGCGCGTGTACACCAGAAACACCGCGCCGAGCAGGCAGCCGAGCGCCGAGGTCTCGCCGACCGAGCCGGGAATCACGCCGATGAACGCCTGCCACCAGGTGTAGCCCTCGCGCGCGACGCCCTCCATGCCGGCGGCTGCGGCTGCGGCGAGCGGCGTCGCGCCGCTGTAACCGTCCACCGCCACCCACACCTCGTCGCCGCTCATGAACGCCGGGTAGGCGAAGAACAAAAAGGCGCGCCCGGTCAGCGCCGGGTTCAGGAAGTTCTTGCCGGTGCCGCCGAACACCTCCTTGCCGATGACAACGCCGAACGAGATGCCGAGCGCCACCATCCACAGCGGAATGTCGGGCGGCAGCGACAGCGTGTAAAGAATGGACGAGACGAAGAAGCCCTCGTTCACATCGTGGCCGCGCACCGTCGCAAACAGCACCTCCCACAGGCCGCCGGCAATCAGCGTTACCAGATACAGCGGCAGAAAATGCACAAAGCCGAGCCACACGCACGCCCACACGCTGGCCGGGTCGTGCGACACGCCGAGGCTCGCCGTCAGCGCGCCGCGCCAGCCGGGCAGCGCCGCCAGCCCCATGCCCGACAGCGCGGTGTTGGCCTGGTAGCCGGTGTTGAACCACGACATCAGCACGCACGGCGCGGTGGCGACGACGACATAACTCATCACCCGCTTGATATCCAGGCCGTCGCGTATGTGCGGCGCCTGCGCGGTGGTCTTCGGCGTCCAGTAGAGGAAGGTGTCCACCATCTCGTAGAGGGGGTAGAAACGCTGCCAGCGCCCGCCCGCCTCAAACAGCGGCGCCTTGGCCTTCATCAGCCGCCGCAGCCCCGCCATCAGCCTTCCTTCTCTATTTTGTCGAGGTTGGCGCGCAGCATCGGCCCGAACTCGTGCTTGCCGGGGCACACGAATGAGCACAGCGCCAGGTCTTCCTCGTCCAGTTCCATGCAGCCGAGTTGCTGCGCGGTGTCGGTGTCCATCACCACCAGCGCCTTCAGCAGCGGCGTCGCCAGCAGGTCGTAGGGCAGCACCCGTTCATACAGGCCGATGGGGACTATCGCGCGCGGGCTGCCGTTTTGCATGCAACTGAACGAGAAGCGCCGGTTTTTTCTTCTTCTCATCCACGCCGGCAGAAACGCGCGGCTGGCCGAGAACAGCCGCAGGCCCGGGCGTATCCACGCCAGAAACGGGTTTTCGCTGCGCTCAAACAGCGCCGTCACCTGCAACTCAAAGCGCCCCAGAAACGCCGACCAGCCTTCGGCCTTGTAGCCGGACAGCGGCGAACCGGCGATGAGGCGCACATCGCCTTCGCCGCCGCGCGTCATGCCGCGGCACATCTCCTCTATGGACGCGCCGAGGCGGGTGCGAAGCAGGCGCGGGCGCTCGGCGGCAGGCCCGCCGAACGCGATGATGCGCCCGGTCGGATAGACGCCGGTGAGGAAGAACTCGCCGATGGCGATGACATCCTGGTAATGAATCGTCCACACCACCTTGTCGCCGTGCACCGGGTCGAGGTGGTGGATGTGGGTGCCGGCGAGACCGGCGGGGTGCGGGCCTGCGAACTCAACGCGGTGAAACTGCGGGTCTTCGCGCACCGATGTGATGGCCGACGATTCGGCGACGCAGACATACACCGGGCCGTCGGTGAGTTTCGCAATCAAATGCAGGCCGAGGTCGAAGTGTTCGGAGGCGGCGGCCACCACCGCCTGCGGGTCGGCGGCGAGCGGCGAGGTGTCTATCGCGGTGACAAATATGGAGTGCGGCACGCTGCCGGGCGCCGGCGTCTTGCTGTACGGGCGCGTTCTGAACGCCGGCCACAGACCGCCGTTGAGCAGGCGTTCGGCGATGCGCTCGCGCTCCAGTTCCATGGCGCGCTGCGCGTCGTACGGCCCGAACTTGTGGCTGCCGACGCCGTCCAGTTCAATGACGATGGATTGCAGCACGCGCCGCGCGCCGCGGTTGATTTCAACGACGGTGCCTGCGCCCGGCGAGGCATAGTGAATTTCGGGGTGCGCCTTGTTGACGAACAGCGGCTGGCCGAGGATGACCTTGTCGCCCACTTCGGTCTGCATGCGCGGCACCAGGCCGTGGTATTCGTTGGCCATCAGCGCGACGCGCGACACCGGCGGCGCATCCTCGACGCGCTGCGCCGGCTCGCCCGGAACCGGGATATTGAGGCCCTTCTTCAGGCGTATCAGCATGGCGACATATCAAACGGGCGGCGCACGGCCCCGCAATTCCACCCCGAACTCATGGTTGTTATTATACACCGGCGCGGCGGGCGAACCCGGCCACCGGGCCGCCGCCGCATCTGTGCAGACCATGGACATCTCACGCGAACTTTACCGGCGGGCGTGCGCCGCGATACCCGGCGGCGTCAATTCGCCGGTGCGGGCTTTCAGGGCGGTCGGCGGCCAGCCGCCGTTCATCAAGAGCGCCGCCGGCGCGCGGCTGTTTGACGCCGACGGGCGCGGCTATATTGATTATGTCGGCTCGTGGGGGCCGATGATACTCGGCCACGCCCGCGCCGAAGTGGTGGACGCGGTGCGCGAGGCGGCGGCCAAAGGGCTGAGCTTCGGCGCGCCGACCGAGGCGGAAGTTCTGCTGGCGGAAAAAATCCGCGAGGCGATGCCTTCCATCGGCAAACTGCGCCTGGTCAATTCCGGCACCGAGGCGGTGATGAGCGCGGTGCGCCTGGCGCGCGGCTTCACGGGCCGCGACCGCATCGTCAAGTTTGACGGCTGCTATCACGGCCACGCCGACGCGCTGCTGGTCGGCGCCGGGTCGGGCGCGCTGACATCGGGCGTGCCGGACTCCGCCGGCGTGCCGGCGGCGTTCGCCGAACAGACGACGGTGCTGCGCTATAACGACGCGGCGCAGGTGCGCGAGGTGTTTGCGCGGGCCGGCGCGGAAATCGCCTGCGTGATTGTCGAGCCGGTGGCGGGCAACATGAACTTCGTGCCCGGCGACCGCGAGTTTCTGAAAACGCTGCGCGAATGCTGCCACACGCACGGCGTGCTGCTGATATTTGATGAGGTGATGAGCGGCTTTCGCGTCGCGCCCGGCGGCGCGCAGTCGCTGTGCCGGATAACGCCGGACCTGACGACGCTCGGCAAGATTATCGGCGGCGGCCTGCCGGTCGGCGCCTTCGGCGGGCGCGCCGACATCATGGAGCAACTGGCGCCCGAAGGCCCGGTCTATCAGGCCGGCACGCTGTCCGGCAACCCGGTGGCGATGGCGGCGGGCCTGAAAACGCTGGAACTGCTGCTGCAACCCGGCGTGTTTGATTCCATCGCCGCCCGCACGACGCAACTGGCGGAAGGTCTGCGCGAGTGCGCGGCGCGCGCCGATGTGCCGTTTTACTGCGACAGCCTCGGCGCGATGTTCGGCCTGTTTTTCACGGACGACGCGCCGGTGACTTCGTTCGCGCAAGTCAGGCAATGCGACACCGACCGCTTCGCGCGCTTCTTCACGCAAATGCTGGAACACGGCGTGTATCTCGCGCCGTCCGCCTTTGAGGCAGGCTTCGTGTCCGCCGCCCATTCGGAGGACGACATCACGCAGACGCTGGATGCCGCGGATGCGGCATTGCGGGCGGGGTGAGGCGGCGCTACTCCGCCTGTTTTCTGATTTCCTCGCGCACCTCGTCCATGTCCAGCGCTTTGGCCTTGGCGACGAGGTCTTCCAGTTGCGCCGCAGACAGCGCGCCCGGCTGGGAAAACATCAACACGCGGTCGCGGAACAACATCAAGGTCGGAACCGAACGAATCTTGTAGGCGGCGGCGATGTCCTGTTCCTTCTCAATGTCCACCTTGCCAAACACAATGTCCGGATGGTTGCCCGAAACCATCTCAAAAACCGGCGCAAAAGAACGACACGGCCCGCACCACTCCGCCCAGAAATCAAGCAACAAAATGCCGTCCGCCTCCAGCGCCTGCTGAAAGTTTTTGGCGGT
>RKSI01000227.1 GCA_007570905.1 Gammaproteobacteria bacterium | reverse complement strand
GCTGTATGTGGCCGTGGTGTCGCCCGCCGCAATCATCACCTCTTGCGCGCCCGCCGGCAGCGTGCGGTCGGCGGCCTGCGCGGTGCCGCCGACCGTCAGCGGCACGGTTACCGCGCCCGCCGACATGCCGTCCATCGTCGCGGTGAAGACGACGGTGTCGCCCTCCGCAGCCGAGGCCGCGCCGGCGCTGATGCTTATCTCGCGCGGGTCGTCGTCGGTTATGGTTACCGTAGCCACGCTGTCCGCCGTCAGACTGACGCCGTCCACCGTGGCGTCGCCGCCGAGCGTGGCGGTGAAGGTTTCATCCGCCTCGTTCAGCGTGTCCGATGTAATCGGGATGCTCGCGTTCACACTGCGCGCGCTGTTGCCGAGAGTAATCGCTGCGGCGGCGGCTGCCGTGTAGTCCGTGCCTGCGGTCGCCGTGCCGTCGGCGGTGTTGTAAGACAGGCTGAAATCGTTGCGCTCAATCGGCACGCCGGACGCCGGCGACACGATGGCGGCGGTCAGCGTTACCGTGCCGCTTGATTCACCCGCCATCACCGCCGTCTGCTGCCAGCCGACCGTGATGTTGTCGTTGTCGGCGATGGTGACGCCGACGCTGCCGCTGCCGGACACGGTCGCGCCGTCAAGGTCGGTCAGGGCGGCGGACTGCGGCTCCGGCAGCGTGACGGAAAACATCTGGTCCGGCTCGGGGATGGCGTCGTCGGCGATGGCGATGGTGTGGCACCTGCTGCGGTTGGCGTCGTCCAGCGTCAGCGCCGCGCCGGGAATCGTGAAGTCGCCCGCAACCGCAGTGCCGCCGGTGCCGGTCGTCAGCGTTGCCATCACTTGCGCCGTGTCAATCGGCACATTCGCCGCCGGCGTTATGATGGCGACGCAAACCTGCGGGTTGGCGCCGCCTTCCGTAACCTGTATCGGCTGCGTGAACGGGTTGCCGGCGCTGTCTTGCAGTCGCAGCACGATGTCGCGGTCGCTGGCGTTGATGGCCACCGAAGTGCCGCTGGCAGCGCTGCCTTCCGTGCGCGCCTCAATCGTCAGCGTTTCAGCCGGCTCAAAGGCGCTGTCGTCGGTGATGGTCAGCGTGACCGTGCCGTTCACCGGGTTGTTGGCGGTGTCGGTGGCGTGCGTCCTCAGCGTCAGCGTGCCCGCCGCGTCCGCCGCGCCTATGCCGGTCGGCGCCGTGATGTCGTAGTCGCCGGTGGTGATGCCGGTGCCGGTAACCGCGAAATTCACCGTCACATCCGTGTTGGCGGGGCCGCCCGTCAGCGTTACCGTGAATTGGGCGTCGGTGTCGCCTTCGTTGAAAGTGGCGCGGTTGGCCGCAACGCCGACCACCGGCGTCGGGAAGTCGTCGTCGGCTATCGTCACCGTGGCCACGCCGGGGTTGATGGCCGTCAGCAGCGGCGTGCCGGTCGCGGTGCTGATGCGGACGCTGAAAGTCTTGCCCGGGCCGACTCCGATGACCTCGTCGTTGGTGATGGTTACGGGGATTTCCAGCGTGCGCGTGCCGGCGCCGAGAGTGAACTCAGTGGCCGCAACCGCCGTGAAGTCGGCGTTGCCGGCGCTGGACGCGGTGCCGTCGGAGGTGGCGTAACTCAGGCTGAAGTCGCTGCGCTCAATCGGCTGGCCCGCCGACGGGGTGATGATGACGGCGGTCAGCGTAACCACGCCGTCGGCCTCGTTGGCCGTTACCGCCGTCTGCTGCCAGCCGGGCGGGCTGCACGCCGTCCCTGCGGTATATCGTGACCGTGAAGTCGCGCTGCACCTCGGCAACGCTTACACCGGCAACGCTTACACCGGCATTGTTCAGGACGGTGATGGGCGTGCCGGGGAAACCGGGACCCGCCACATAAACGCCGCGCGGCGGAAACACCGTGACCTTCATCGTCGCGCTGCTGACCTCGGCTGCCTGGCTGCCCACCATGGAGCGGCCTATCAGCCGGAAGAAATATTCATCGGTGGCGATGACCCTCACGCCGTTGCCGCGCCGGTCTCTGGCCCGCGGCGCGGTGAAGGTCGCGTTGGCCGCGCCCGCCGCGCCCGGCGTGCCCGTCGGGTTGGTGAGCGTGGTGTAGCGGTCATGGCCCACAGTAATCTCCGCGGCGTCGGCGGCGGCTGAGGCCACCTGCACCCACTGGTATTGCAGCGTGCTGGTCGGGTCGTCCGTGGCGTCTCGTTGCACGGCGCCGCTTAAGGTCAGGCCCGTCGCTTCTTCGTTCACCCGCTGGTCGGCGCCGACCGTCACCGTCGGCGCGGCCGCCATCCCGGCGCTGGCGTTGATTTGCCCGGTTACCGATGCCACTGAAAATGTGGTTTCACTCGCGGGCATCGGATTGCTCAGCGTGATGATGTAGTTCTCGGCGCCTTCGGTGGCGTTGTCAGACCGCACCCTCACTGTGGTGCTGGCGCTGTTTTCACTCGTGAGGATGGTCAGCGTGCCCGAAGGGAAGGTGTTTTCATCCGGCGAGTCAGTGAAATCGGCGGGCGACACCGGATTGGTTATCGCCGTGCTCGTCGTGATGGCCCACGCCACCGTGACTTCCTGCGGGTTGCCCACCTCGGCGCCCTGGCGCAAGATATTGACGGCAACCGTCAATTCCCCGCCCTCGCTCACGGCGGCGGGCTGCACGGCGGACAGCGTGCGAAGTGGCGGCTGCACCTCGTCGCTGGCGTTAATCCGCCCGGTTGCCGACGCCACTGAAAATGTGGTTCCGGTTTCGGGCGTCGGATTGCTCAGGACGATGATGTAGTTCTCGGCACCTTCGGTGGCGGTGTCATCCCGCACCCTGACTGTGGTGCTGGTGCTGTTTTGACCGGTGGGGATGGTCAGCGTGCCCGAAGGGAAGGTGTTTGCGTCCGGCGAATCGGTGAAGTCGGCGGGCGACACCGGGTTGGTTATCGCCGTGCTCGTCGTGATGGCCCACGCCACCGTGACTTCCTGCGGGTTGCCCACCTCGGCGCCTTGGCGCGCGATATTGACGGCAACCGTCAATTCCCCGCCCTCGCTCACGGCGGCGGGCTGCACAGCGGACAGCGTGCGCAGCACCGGCTGCACCGGCTCGCGCACCTGAACCGTGGTTCTCGCCGCATTGCCTTGCATCGTGATGGTGTCGGTCGCGGTTACCTTGAAATACAGCGTCGTCGCCGCGGACGGCGCCGTGAATGTCGGCCTGGCGGCGGTGGCGTCGCTCAGGGAGACCGCGCCCGACGGCTCGGCGTCGTCGGTGGGCGAGGTGGTCTGCGACCACAGATAAGTGAGGTTGGCCGTGGTGCCGGTGGTGCCGCGTGCGTCGGCGCTGCCGGTCGCATCCAGCGTCACCGTGGCGCCGGTGTCCACCGTCTGGCCGGCGCCGGCGTTGGCGGTCGGCGCGGTGTCGTCGTCAAAGACGGTTATCGTCGCAAGCGCGACAGTCTGCGAGGAGTTGTCACTTCTGGTGGCGGTGAAGCGGAAGTAAAATTCCTGCTCCGTACCGCTGGAGACATCCGGCCAGTTGATAACCGCGTCATCCAGTAAAAACCCTGTGCCGCTGGCAACATCCTGCGGCACCAGATTGCCGTCGGCAACGACCTGGGCGACGGCGAGGTTGGCGGTGTTAATGTGCGCCCATTCGGTGGTGATGCGGACTCCATTGAGACCGACTCTGCCGCGCAGGGTGGACTGCGTTCCATCCGCCGGTCTGTTGCCGTCAGGGAAGGTCAGTGTCACCACCGGCGGCGAGCCGTCGATGACCTGGATGGTTACCGTGTCGCTGGTCACCGCGGCGGCGCCGCTGCCGCTTAGACGGAAGTGGTAATCGGCTCTTGTCAATGCGCTCTCCCCGTGCTGCGGGTGGCGGGGCTGTTCCGGCGCGGTGAAGGTGGCCTCAACAGCGCCGCTTCCCATCCGCGAGCCGGAGCCGCCGGTGAGAAACTGGATGGGGTTGTCGGTCACCTCGGCGCCGTCGGGGGCGGCGCTGCCCACCTGTGTCCATGAGTAGGTAATCGTGCCGGTGCCGGTTACGACGCCGCTGAGGGTTACCGTGCGGCCTTCAAGCACAGCGGCCTGGTCGGCGCCGGCGTTGACCGCGGTGAGCATCGCCGGCGCCATGTCATTGTCCGTGATGGTGACGGTGAACTGCGAAGGGTTGACGGTGACTGAATCCAGCGTCTGGCCCGGCGGCGGTCCGAGGTCAAGAAAGACGGTTTCCGAAGACTCGACCTCCGAGTCGTCGGTGATGCCGACATTGAAGCATTGGCGGCGGGATGTGTTGGTGAAAGGGCCGACAACCTGGTTGTCAATCGCAGTGAAATCGCCGCTGCCTGCAGTGCCGTCGCGGCTGCTCACGGACAGCGAGAATTCCCTGTTCAGCGGCTGGGATTGAGCCGGCGAGGTAACGGCGACACAAACCTGCTGCTGGCCGTCGCCCTCGCCCACCGAGGCAGATGTGTTCTCAAAACCCACCGTGACGCTCTGCGGGCCGGTCTGCTGCCGGGCGGCGAAGGTTACGGTGCGC
>RKSI01000158.1 GCA_007570905.1 Gammaproteobacteria bacterium | reverse complement strand
ATGAAAATACTGATGGTGCTGACCTCGCATGAGCGGTTGGGGGACAGCGGCGGCAAGACCGGGTTCTGGCTGGAGGAACTGGCGGCGCCTTATTATGTGTTCCGCGACGCCGGCGCCGAGGTTGTGCTGGCCTCGCCTGCCGGCGGCGCGCCGCCGCAAGACCCGAAAAGCGACGCGCCGGACATGCAGACCGGCGCCGTCACGCGCTTCAAGGCCGACGGCGCGGCGCGCGCGGCGCTGGCGGCGACCTGGAAGTTGTCTGACATCAACGCCGGCGACTACGACGCCGTGTTTTATCCGGGCGGGCACGGGCCGATGTGGGATTTGGCCGGCGACGCCGACTCCATTGCGCTGATTGAGGCGATGCACCGCGACGGCAAGCCGGTGGCCGCCGTTTGTCACGGGCCGTGCGTGCTGCTGCGCGCCACGGCGCCGGACGGCTCGCCGCTGGTGCGCGGCTGCGCTGTTACCGGTTTTTCCAACACCGAGGAAGAGGCGGCGGGCCTGACCGGCGTCGTGCCGTTTCTGGTGGAGGACGAATTAAGGCGTTTGGGCGGGCGCTACACGAAAGCCGCCGACTGGCAGGTGTGCGTCGCCGTTGAGGGCGGCCTGATAACTGGCCAGAACCCGGCATCGTCTGCGCCTGCGGCGGATGAGGTGCTGCGGCAACTGTCGGCGCAACGGCCCGGCTGACCGGGCAGCCCGAGAATCCGGCGGCGCCTGGCAACGGCGCGGCTGCGGCCATGCCAAAGCAGCGGCCCGGCTGACCGGGCACGGCCCCGAATCCGGCGGCGCCCGCAGAAGGCGCGGCTGTGGCAGCAGCCCGGCTGACCGGGCTGCAACCCCCCAATAAGGCGGCGCCTGGCAGGCAGGCGCGGTTGGGACAAAAGCCCCCATCATTGGTATAATCCCCCTCAAGCCCGGTTTTCCGGGCCGATGACAACCGAGAGCACACCGAGAACACCATGCCCTGGAACCAGTCAAACGGCGAGCGCGACCCGTGGAAAGCGGATGACCGCGGCCCGCCCGATTTGTTCGATCTCTTCCGAAAATTGTTCGGCGGCTTCGGCGGCGGGCGCGGCGGCGGCGGCGGGCGCTTCGGCTCAGTGAACATCGGCCTGGTGCTGGCGCTGGCCGTCGCGGTGTGGCTTTTCTCCGGCATCTACATTGTCAGCGAAGGACAGCGCGGCGTTGAACTGCGCTTCGGCGCGTACAGCGCCACCACGCTGCCCGGCCCGCACTGGCACATCCCGTTTCCGGTTGAGACCGTGGAGGAAGTGGATGTGGACCGGATACGCTCGGCGCAGAACCAGTCACATATGCTGACGCAGGACGAGAACATCGTCGAGGTGGAACTGGCGGTGCAATACCGCATCAAGGACGCCGGCGACTATCTGTTCAATGTGCGCCTGCCCGATGTGGCCGAGGATTTCCGCGACCAGTCGGTCGGCACGCTGTTTCAGGTGATGGAGAGCGCGCTGCGCGAGGTCGTCGGCAAAAGCCGCATGGACTTCATACTCGGCGAGGGGCGCGCCGAAATAGCCGCGATGATAAAGCAGTTGATGCAGCAGGTGCTGGACGACTACGAATCCGGCCTTGAAGTGGTGACGGTGAACTTGCAGCAGTCGCAGCCGCCGGAGGCGGTGCAGGGCGCGTTTGCCGACGCCATCAAGGCGCGCGAGGACGAGATTCGCTTTATCAACGAGGCCGAGACCTATTCCAACGGCATCATCCCGCAGGCGCGCGGCGAGGCGGCGCGCATGATGCAGGAGGCCACCGCCTACCGCGAGAAGGTCATCGCCAATTCCGAGGGCGAGGCGCAGCGCTTCCTGAAACTGCACGAGGAATACCGCAAGGCGCCGAAGGTGACGCGCAAGCGCCTGTATTTGCAGGCGATGCAGTCGGTGCTGTCGCGCAGCAACAAGGTGATGGTGGATGTGGAAGGCGGCAACAACATCTTCTATCTGCCGCTGGACCGCCTGACCAGGGGCGGCGGCGAGCAGACCGCGCCCGCCGGCGCACAGGGCGGCGGCGCCATGCCGGACGGCGCCTCGTCGTCGGCGCGCGACAATCTTTCATCGCAGGTGCGCCAGGCCATACGCGGCGCGCGGGAGGGGCGCAATGCCCGGTAAAATCGCGCTGACCGTCGTCGGCCTGCTCGCGGTCGTCGTTTATTTCTCGACCTACATCGTGGATGAGCGCGAGAAGGCGCTGCTGTTCCGGCTGGGCGAGATTGTCGAGTCCGACATCAAGCCGGGCCTGCACTTCAAGTATCCGCTGATTAACAACGCCGAGGTCTTTGACGCGCGCATCCTGACGCTGAACGCGAGGCCGGAGAGTTTTCTGACGGTGGAGAAGAAGAATGTGACGGTGGACTTCTTCGCCAAATGGAGAATCCGCGATGTCGCGCAGTATTACCGCGCCACGCGCGGCGACGAGCGCAACGCGCAGAGCAGGCTGTCGCAAATCATGAAGGACGGCCTGCGCAACGAGTTCGGCAAGCGCACGATACAGCAGGCGGTTTCCGGCGAGCGCAGCGAGATCATGAACATCCTGCGCGGCAAGGCCAACGAACTGGCCGGGCAACTGGGCATTGAGGTGGTGGATGTGCGCGTCAGCCGCATCGACCTGCCCGACGATGTCAGCGGCGCGGTGTATTCGCGGATGCGCGCCGAGCGCAACCGCGTGGCGCGCGACTTCCGCGCGCGCGGCATGGAAGAGGCCGAGCGCATTCGCGCCAAGGCCGACCGCGAGCGCACCGAGATTGTCGCCAAGGCGTACCGCGACGCCGAGAAGATACGCGGCGACGGCGACGCCCAATCGGCGGCGACCTACGCCGCGGCCTACAGCCAGGACCCGGAGTTTTACGCATTCCTGCGCAGCATCAACGCCTACGAGGGCGCCTTCGGCGGCACCGATACGCTGGTGCTTGAGCCGGATTCAGAATTCTTCAATTATTTCGGCCAGCAGGGCGGCAACTAAGCCGCCGTCGCTTGCAGCGGGTGACAGCCGGATGAGATGGTCGGACCTGTTCGTCGCCTTCGGCCTGGTGATGATAATTGAAGGCATACTGCCGTTCGTCAGCCCCGACAAATCGCGCGCCGCCGCGAGAATAACCGAGAACCTCAGCAACTTCCGGCTGCGGCTGTTCGGCTTTGTCGCGCTGGCGGGCGGCGCGCTGCTGGTTTATATCGCCGGCTACTGATTCCGCCCCGACGACAACCGCAGGCGGGCGATGGCAGGCCGGGATTCCAGTTCCAAGCGTTGGCTTTTGCCGGACGGCGTCGAGCAGGCGCTGCCGGGCGAGGCGCGGCGCATTGAGGGCCTGCGCCGCCGCGTGCTTGATTTGTTTGACGCATGGGGCTATGAACTGGTCATCACGCCGCTGATTGAGTATCTGGAATCGCTGCTGGCCGACGCCGACGACGAACTCAACCTTCAGGTTTTCAAACTCACCGACCAGTCGAGCGGGCGCATGCTCGGCATTCGCGCCGACATGACGCCGCAGGTGGCGCGCATGGACGCCCATATGTTGCACGCGCACGGCATCAACCGCCTTTGCTACGCGGGCCAGGTGCTGAAGGCGCGCTGCGGCGGCGTTTCCGGGTCGCGCTCGCCGCTGCAATTCGGCGCCGAGATTTACGGGCACGAAGGCGTCGGCAGCAGCACAGAGGTGATACGCCTGATGCTGGCGGCGCTGGACGCCGCCGGCGTCGACGGCGTGCATCTGGGTGTCGGGCATGTCGGCATTTGCCGCGGCTTCGCGCAGGCCGCCGGGCTTGCGCCCGAACGCAGCGAGCGCCTGCTGGATTTGCTGAACACCAAGGCCGGCCACGAGATTGAGGCGTATCTGCTGGAGCAGGGCGTGGCGCGCGGCCAGATTGAATGGTTTGTGTCGCTCGCCGACCTCTACGGCGACGCCGGCGTGCTGGACGAGGCGCGCAGGCGCTACGCCGGCGCGGTGCCGCAGGTGGCCGATGCGCTGGACGAACTGCAAAGCGTCGCCGATGCGCTGGCGCGCAGTCATCCCGGCGTCCAACTGCACTGCAATCTGGCCGAATTGCCCGGCTATCACTACGAGACCGGGCTGGTGTTCGCCGGGTATGTGCCGTCCATCGGCCAGGAAATCGCGCGCGGCGGGCGTTACAACAATGTCGGCGAATCGTTCGGCAAGGCGAGGCCGGCGGTGGGTTTCAGCAGCGACTTGAAACTGCTGGCCGCGCTCGGCGACGACGACGGCGCGGCGGCGGAGACTGCGGCGGGCGCGGCGCAAACCATCTGCGCGCCGCCCGACGACGACCCGGCATTGCACGAGAAGATCGCGTCGCTGCGCGCGGCGGGCGAGCGCGTCGCGGTGCAGTTTGACGCCGCCGCGAACGCCGCCGGCGCGCGCGCGCTGGTGCGTGACGGCGGCAAATGGGTTGTCAGGGAAGCGTCGTGACGGCGGCGTTTGCGCCGGGAACGGCATCGCGCGGCGGCGCGGGCGAATGCGCCGCGGCGCCTGGCCGCACGCCGCGCCGTGAAATGTCCGGCGGCGTGTCATGACCGCCGCCGCCGTCATCGGTTTGCAGTGGGGCGACGAGGGCAAGGGCAAGATAGTGGATTGCCTGACCGCCGACGCCGGCGCCGTCGTGCGCTTTCAGGGCGGGCACAACGCGGGCCACACCATCGTCATCAACGGCGAGACGAAGATACTGCATTTGCTGCCGTCGGGCGCGGTGAGGCCGGGCGTGGAGTGCCTGATAGGCAACGGCGTGGTGCTGTCGCCGCGCGCGCTGTTCGCCGAGGTGGAGTCGTTCGGCGCCGGCGCCGCCGAAGTCGCGGCGCGGCTGCGGTTGTCGGGCGCGTGCCCGCTGCTGCTGGAATGCCACCGCCTGCTGGACCTCGCGCGCGAGGCGGCGCGCGTCGGCGGCGCCATCGGCACCACCGGCAAGGGCATCGGCCCGGCCTACGAAGACAAGGCGGCGCGCCGCGCGTTGCGCCTGGCCGATGTCGCCGATGCCGCAGGCTTCGCCGCAAAACTGGAGTCGCTGGCGCAGTATCACAACTTTATGCTCGGCAACTATTACCAAACCGAAACCTGGGACTGGCGCGCCGACCTGGACTTCATCCTGTCGCGCCGCGACGAGTTGATGCAGATGATGTGCCCGGTGCCCGAACGCCTCGCCGAATTGCACCGCGCCGGCGCCAACATCCTGTTTGAGGGCGCGCAGGGCGCGCTGCTGGACATTGACCACGGCACCTGGCCGTTTGTGACCTCGTCCAACACCGCCGCCGGCAACATCGCCTGCGGCGCCGGCTTCGCCGCGCGCCATCTGGGGCGCGTCGCCGGCGTCGTCAAGGCATACACGACGCGCGTCGGCAACGGGCCGTTTCCGACCGAACTGCACGACGACACCGGGCGGCGTCTGGCGGAGCGCGGCGGCGAGGTCGGCGCCACCACCGGCAGGGCGCGGCGCTGCGGCTGGCTCGACAGCGTCGCGCTGCGCTACGCCGCCGACCTGAACGGCGTGGACACGCTGTGCCTGACCAAACTGGATGTGCTGGAGGGCATAGAGACGCTGCGCGTGTGCACCGGCTACAAGAACACGCGCGGCGGCGGCGGCGCGCCGGACGACTGCGAGCCGGAGTACGCCGAACTGGAAGGCTGGGACGAGAGCATCGGCGGCGTGCGCCGCTATCAGGAATTGCCGCGCGCGGTGCGCGGCTATGTGGAGTGGATAGAGGAGCGCGTCGGCGTGCCGGTGTCGCTGCTGTCGGTCGGGCCGGGCCGCGACGACAACATCATTCGCTCGCGGCTGTTTGATTGAGCGGTGCGGCCGGCGCCTGAAAGGCCGCTTGAACGCCTTTTGGACGGCG
>RKSI01000160.1 GCA_007570905.1 Gammaproteobacteria bacterium | reverse complement strand
GCATGTTCGCGGGCGCGGGCGGCGGCATCCAGAGCATCATCCAGCGTCTCGGCATCAATCACGCCAAGCGCCGACAGCGTTTCCTCATTGACGCGGGCAATGTCGGTGAAAGCAATTTTGCCGTCAAGAAAAGCGCCGACCGCCTCCTCATTCGCGGCGTTCAGCACCGCGGGCGCGGCGCCGCCCATGCCGAGCGCGGCGTAGGCGAGCGGCAGGCACGGAAAGCGCGCGCGTTCCACTTCGCGGAATTCCAGCGGCGCGGTTTGCGGCAGCGTGAGCGGTGCGGCGCCGCTTTCCATGCGGCGCGGCCATGCCAGCGCGGCGGCGATGGGGACGCGCATGTCGGGTTGCGCCATCTGCGCCAGCGTTGAGCCGTCTTGCCATTGCACCAGGCCGTGGACGATGCTTTGCGGGTGTATCCAGACCTCAATGTCGGCGGCGTCAAGGCCGAACAGCCAGCGTGCTTCAATCACCTCCAGCCCCTTGTTCATCATCGTCGCCGAATCCACCGAGATTTTGCGCCCCATCTTCCAGTTGGGGTGGGCGCACGCCTCGCGCGGCGTCGCCTCCGCCAACCGCTCCAGCGGCCAGTCCAGAAACGGCCCGCCCGACGCCGTCAGCACAATTTTTGTGACATCACACAGCGCGGCGCGCGGCTGCGAGAGGCATTGAAAGACCGCGTTGTGCTCGCTGTCTATCGGCAGCAACTGCGCGCCGTTGTCGCGCGCGATTTGCATGAAGAACCCGCCGGCGGCGACCAGCGCCTCCTTGTTGGCGAGCAGCAGGCGCTTGCCGGCGCGCGCCGCCGCCAGTGTCGCCGGCAGCCCGGCGGCGCCGACGATGCCGGCGACCACCGTGTCGCAACCGGCGTCGGACGCGACCTCGGCCAGCGCCTGTTCGCCGGCGACGGCGCGGGTGCGGGATTGATGCGCGCGCAAACTCTCCCGCAGTCGCGGCAAACTGCCGGCGTCGGCGACAACGGCGTAGTCGGGCGCAAACTCGGTGCACAACTGCGCGAGGCGTTCAGCGTCGCGGTGCGCCGTCAGCGCAAACACTTGCAGGGTCTCGCGGTTGCCGCGCACGACATCCAGCGTGTTCGCGCCGATGCTGCCGGTCGCGCCCAGCAGCGTGATGCGGCGGCGGGGCATGTCGTCATGCTGCGCCATCACAGGCACAGCCCCTTGCCGTTGTCGCGCACTTGCCGCGCCAGTGCAAGCATGTCAGCGTTGCGCCCCGTCACAAGCACAACCTCTCGGCGCCGGCGCACACTATCCGCAGCAGCGAGAACATAGCGGCGCGCCATCACAGGTACGACAACCCCAGCAGGAAAAGCGGCGCCGCCGCCAGCAGCGAGTCGGCGCGGTCGAGCACGCCGCCGTGGCCGGGCAGCAGGCCACCGCTGTCGTCGGCGCCGGCACAGCGCTTTGGCATGCTGGCGGCGAGGTCGCCGACGACGCCGGCCAGGCAGATGAACAAACTCAGCAGCACGAAATAAACGGCGTCCAGCCATTCCATGCCGAGCGCCGCCGATGCCGCCGCCGCCATCAGAAACGCCGCGGCGAGCGCGCCGAGCACGCCTTCGCGGGTCTTGCCCGGACTCAAGCCGGGGCACAGTTTGCGCGCACCGAAACGGCGCCCGGCGTAATACGCGGCGATGTCGCAGGCGGCGGTCAGCGCAATCGCGTACAGCAGCCAGCCGCGGTGCATCAGGTGCAAACCGCCGACCGCATACCAGAAAGCCGCGACAGCAACGACGATGTGAACGCGCAGAAACCAGACAAACCACAGCCTGTCACAAAACCCGGCGGAAAACGCGCTGACCATCACCAGCGCCAGCGCCCACCAACCGGCGGCGGCGTACAGCAACACGCGCTCCGCCGCCGACGCCGGCGCAAACCACAGCCACGCGATAACCGCCAGACACAACAGCGGATAAAACCAGCGCGAAACGCCGCGCCCAACCAACCGCCCCCACTCAACGGCAACCAGCACCGCAACCAGCGCGGCAACGGCCAGCAGCGCCGTGCGCGGCAGAAACCACACCGCCGGCGCCACCGCCGCCGCCATCACCAGCCCGGCATAAACCCTCAGGCGCTGCGATGACATTGGGAAATCACCTCCGCAGACAACGACGGCCTCTTCGTGAGAACGCAAACCTTCAGGCGCCGCAACGACATCGCAGAACCACCGCCGCAGATGGCAACAGCCTCTTCATGCGGGCGCAAACCCCGGACATCCGACGACACCAAAAACTACCCACCCAGCGCCCCAAAACGCCGCTGGCGCTGTGCGAACCAGTCCAGCGCGCCGTCGTATTGGGCGCGGTCGAACTCGGGCCACAGCACCGGCGTGAAATACAATTCGGCGTAGGCGCTTTGCCACAGCATGAAGTTGCTGAGCCGCGACTCGCCGCCGGTGCGTATCAGCAAATCCACATCGCCGGCGCCGGATTCGGCGAGGCGGCGGTTGATGTAGTCCTGTATCTCGTCGTTGCCGGGCGCGGCGCCCGGCTGCTCGCGCAGCAAGCGTTCAATCGCGTCGGCGATGTGCCAGCGCCCGCCGTAATTGGCGGCGATGTTCAGGCGCAGGCGGTCAAGGCGGGCGGTGCGCTCCTCGGCGCGGCGTATCTCTTCGCGCAGCACCGGGCCGAAGGCGGTGGTGTCGCCGAGAAAGCGGATGCGCACGCCGTTGCCGGCCAGTTCGTCCACCTCGTCGCGCAGCGCACGCACGAAAAGGTCCATCAGGCCGCGCACCTCGCGCCGCGGCCTGCGCCAGTTCTCGCTGCTGAAAGTGAACAGCGTCAGCGCCGCGATGCCGTATTCAACGCTGGTCTCGATGGCCATGCGCACGCCGTCAAGCCCCTTGCGATGGCCGTGGATTCTTTCTTCGCGCCTGGTCTCGGCCCAGCGGCCGTTCCCGTCCATGATGATGGCGACATGCCGCGGCCGCTTTTTCTCGCTCGACACGGGCGCGGTCACATCTCCGTCAGTTCCTTCTCTTTCTCTTGCAGAATGCCGTCTATCGAGCTCACGCAGTCGGCTGTCATTTTCTCTATCAGGTCGTGCGCCGCCTTTTCGTCGTCCTTGCCGAGTTCCTTCGCCTTGATTTTCTCCTTGATTTTCTGGTTGGCGTCGCGGCGCACATTGCGAACCGCGACGCGCGCGTTCTCGCCCTGCTGGCGCACCAGTTTCACCAGTTCCTTGCGCCGCTCGCCGGTCAGCGCCGGCATCGGCACATGCACGACGGCGCCCTTCACCGCCGGGTTCAGCCCCAGGTCCGACTCCAGAATCGCCTTCTCGATTTTCTTCACCATGTCCTTCTCCCAGACATTGATGACCAGCGTTCTCGCGTCCTCCACGGTGATGTTGGAGACCTGGTTAAGCGGCGCCTCGCTGCCGTAATACTCGACCGTGATGTGGTCGAGCAGACTCGCGTGCGCGCGCCCGGTGCGTATCCTGGCGAGTTCCGAACGCAGCACTTCCACGCTTTTCTTCATCCGCTCGCCCGCCTGGTTTTTGATTTCGTCGATCATTGCACATCCTCCGCGGCGCGCTCCGAGACCAGCGTGCCGACAGGCTCGCCGCCGACTATCCTGCCGAGGGCGCCCGGCTCGTTCATGTTGAATATGCGGATGGGAATGCGGTGGTCGCGGCACATGACGATGGCGGTGGCATCCATGAATTCCAGATGGTCGTGCAGCACCTTGTCATATGTGAGGCGCTCGTAGCGCGCGGCGCCGGGCTTGGCGCCGGGGTCGGCGTCATAGACGCCGTCCACCTTGGTCGCCTTCAGCAGCAGGCCGGCGCCGATTTCCACCGCGCGCAGACTGGCCGCCGAGTCGGTCGTGAAAAACGGGTTGCCGGTGCCGGCGGCGAAGACGACGACGCGCCCCTTCTCCAGGTGGCGCACCGCGCGGCGGCGGATGTAACTCTCGCACACCTGCTTGATTTCAACCGCGGACATGACCCGCGTGTGGATGTGCTGGCGTTCCAGCGCCTGCTGCAACGCCAGCGCGTTGATGACGGTCGCCAGCATGCCCATCTGGTCGGCGGCGACGCGGTCCACGCCGGTGGCGGCGAAGTCGCCGCCGCGAACGATGTTGCCGCCGCCGATGACGACGGCGATTTCCACGCCGGCGTCGCGCACCGCCCGGATTTCGCCGACCAGGCGCTCGACCGCCTCGATGTCAATGCCGCGCGCGCGCCCTTTCGTCAGCGCCTCGCCGCTCAGCTTCAGGAGAATGCGAAGATTGGCCACCGCACCGCGCGTCAGCCGCTCCGGGCCTGGGCCATGACCTCTTCGGCGAAGTTCTCCTTCTTCTTCTCGATGCCCTCGCCGACCTCGTAGCGGTGAAAGCCGCGCACTGTGGCCGAATGCCGTTTCAGCAACTGCCCGACAGACTGGTCTTCGTCCTTGACAAACGGCTGTTTCAGCAGCGCGATTTCCTGCAGGTATTTCTGCAGCCGCCCCTCGACGATGCGCGCGACGATGTCGGCGGGCTTGCCGGTCTGCCCGGCCTGCGCCGTCAGTATCTCGCGCTCGCGCTCCAGCGCGCCCGCCGGGGCGTCGTCTTCGGACAGGCACAGCGGGCGGCTTGCGGCGATGTGCATGGCGACATCGCGCGCCAGGCCGTCGTCGCCGCCGTCCATCTCGACGATGACGCCGATGCGCGTGCCGTGCAGATAGGCGCCGCAGCGCTCGCCCGCGGGCTGAACGCGCAGAAAGCGCCGCAGTTGAATGTTCTCGCCGATGCGCGAGACCAGTTCAAGCCGCGCCGCCTCGACGCTGGCGCCGCCGATGTCGAGTTGCGCCAGCGCATCAATGTCGGCGGGCGCGTGTTGCAGCGCGGCGCGCGCGGCCTTTTTGCAGAAGTCGGTGAATTGCCCGTCCTTGGCGACAAAGTCGGTCTCGCAGTTGGCCTCGAGCATCACTATGGCGCCGTCGTCGCCGGTCTCCATCAGCACCACGCCTTCCGCCGCCGCGCGCCCGCCCTTGCGGTCGGCGCGCGCCTGCCCCGACTTGCGAAGCAGTTCAACGGCGCGCTCCATGTCGCCGCCGGCCTCGGCCAGGAATTTCTTGCACTCCATCATGCCGACGCCGGTCTTGTCGCGCAGCGCCTTGACCATGGCCGCGGTAATCTGCATTGTCTTTGTCGCCCGGGCGCCCGCGCCGGCGCTTAAAGCGCCTCGTCGGAGGCGACCTCTATATATGGGCTGTCGTCCTGCGTCTTCTGCTTCGCCTCGTCCACGCTCTCGAGTATCGTGTCGGCGACCAGCGTCGCATACAACTGCACCGAGCGGATGGCGTCGTCGTTGGCCGGCACGACATAGTCGATGTGCTCGGTCGAGCCGTTGGTATCGACGATGGCGACGACCGGAATGCCCAGTTTGGCGGCCTCTTTCACCGCAATCTCCTCGTAGCCGACATCCACGATGAACATCGCATCGGGCATGCGCTCGAGGTTGCGGATGCCCTCGAAACTGCGGCTTAGTTTGTGCAGTTTGCGGCGCACGCGCTGCGCCTCTTTCTTGCGCAGCGTCTCGAGTTTGCCGTTCTCGACCAGCGCCTTCATCTCGCCGTAGCGGATGATGGAGCGGCGCACCGTCTTGAAGTTCGTCAGCGCGCCGCCGAGCCAGTGGTGGTCCACATATGGCATGCCGCAGCGTTCGGCGTTTTCCCTGATGGTGCGCGACGCCGCCTTCTTGGTGCCGACGAACAGGATGGTGCCGCCGTTGGCCGCGAGCGACGACACGAAGTTAAGCGCCTCTTTCAGAAGCGGCAGGGTCTTGTCGAGATCGATGATGTGAACGCCGTTGTGCTCGCCGTAGATGTAGGGGGCGAGCTTGGGGTTCCAGAAGCAGGGCCGGTGCCC
>RKSI01000166.1 GCA_007570905.1 Gammaproteobacteria bacterium | reverse complement strand
CGGCGTCTTCAAATTTCTTCAGTTTCAGCAGGCCGGCGGAGCGCCCGCCGCGGTAGCGCGACCGGCCGTCGCGCAGCATCAGCCCCTCGCCGCCGCCGGCGGTTACCGTGTCGAGCGTTTCCATCAGCGCGGCGTGATTGGAGACCTTGCGCTGCTGCACGACTTCCAGGTACGGGCTGGTGGCGCTGGCCGCCATCTCGCGCAGTTGCCGCAGGCGTTCATTGAAGACGCCGGGCGCCGGCAGGTCGAAGACCAGGTATCTTATGCGCCGCCACCCTTCGTGCGGTGCGGCGCGGGTGACGATGGACGCGGTTTCGGAGAACAGGCCGCGCCCGGCCCACAACTCGCCGTCGAGCGGCGTCGGCGGAAAGCCCGCGGTGAACCAGGCCGGCGCGGAGAAGGCGTTGCCGCCGCGTGAAATCAGCCTCTCGCCGTCCCAGCGCGCGCGCACACCGTCAAACTTCTCGCTGACCCAGTATTGCGACAAGTCAATTCCGCCGTTGTACTTGCGCGCCAGCGGCAAGTCCGCCGCATGCAGCGGCGCGGTTATCAGCGCCGCGATTGCAAGCGCGCCAGCGACAGCCCACGCAGCAGCGGCAGCCCGCGCACAAGCGGCAGTCTGCACAGGGGCGGTAGCCTGCACGACAGCAGTAATTTTTTGCGGTTTTTGTTTCATGCCGCGAGTATCGCGGCGCATGCCGCCGCGCGCGGCCTGCGGCGGATAAACGGCATGATTCAGCCGACGAACGGTCGGCAGCCGGATTTCAGGCCGGCTCCTGCGGCGGCTTTGGCCTGCAAGCGCCCGCCGCAACCGCCGTTGAAGAGAGGCGCAGGCGTTTCAGGCGGTTGCCGCGCCAACTTTGGTTGCAAGCGCCCGCCGCAGCCGCCGTCAAGGAGCGGCGCCGCCGTTTCAGGCCGGGTCTTGCGGCGGCTTTGGCTTTGGTTTGCGGACGCGCACGACGCGGTCTTCGTCGAAGAACAGCGTCAGGTGATAACGCTCGTTTTCCTTTTCCAGCGAGTCCAGATAGTAGATGTAATCCCAGCGGTCGTCGTGGAACATGCTCGGCAGCACCGGGTTGCCGAGCAGATAGACGACCTGCTCGCGGGTCAGCCCCGGCCTGATGCGCGCGACGGCCTTTTCATCGAGCAGGTTGCCTTGCGAGATGTCCATCCGGTAAAAGCGCCAGGAGTCTCTTGAAAAAACTTTTCCGAAATAATCGCCGGCCTCGCCGAAAAGGTTGCCGGAGCAGGCGCCGAACAGCAGCGGCGCCGCCACAATCAGCGCCATGCGCGCGTGCGGCGCGGGCTTCTTCCCGCCGGGCGGTTTGGGTGGTAACATGGCCTTATTGTACACCGCCGCGCGCGGCACAACGATGCACAAGCAGGACCTGAAAAAAGCCGGCCTCAAGGTCACCATCCCGCGGATGAGGATACTGGAAATCATGGAGCGCTCGGAAGAGCACCATCTGACCGCCGAGGACATCTATCGCAAACTGCTCGAGGAGAAGGAGGAAATCGGGCTGGCGACGGTGTACCGCGTGCTGACCCAGTTTGAATCCGCCGGCATTGTGATGCGCCACCATTTCTCCGAGAAGGGGTCGGCCTGCTACGAACTGGATCACGGCGGCCACCATGACCATATGGTGTGCATTCAGTGCGGTGAAATCACCGAATTCATGGATGAAACGATTGAACACCGCCAGCGCGAGATCGCCGGGCAGCACGGCTATTCCATCAGCGACCACTCGCTGGTGATGTATGTGGACTGCCTCGACCGCAACTGCAAAAACCGCGACAGGAAACGCTGACCGCCGCCGCGCGCTTGCTGTCTGCGTGCCTGCCTGAGACAACGGCGAACGCCGTCTGCCGCAGCGCGCCGTTTGCGGCTGTCTTGAGGCAGCGGCGAATCCGCCGCCAATCTCCCGCGCCGCCCGCGCCGCCCTAAGGCGGCGAATCCGCCGCCATCTCGCCGTCGCCGAGCATTTGTCTTGCGTGTTCAAGCGACTGCTTTGTGATTTTCTCGCCCGCCATCATGCGCGCGATTTCAACGCGGCGTTCGCGCCCGTCGAGTTTCTCCAGTTGCACGCGGGTTTGCGCGTCCTGCTCCTTGACAACGCGGTAATGGTGGGCGGCGCGGCTCGCCACCTGCGGCAGGTGCGTGATGCAAAACACCTGCGCGCTGCGGCTGATGGCCTGCAACAGGCGCCCGACGGTGCCGGCGGTGGCGCCGCCGACGCCGCTGTCCACCTCGTCGAAAATCAGCACCGGCATCGGGCGCTTTTTTGACAGCGCCATTTGCAGCGCCAGGCTGATGCGCGACAACTCGCCGCCCGAGGCGGTCGCCGTCAGCGGCTGCAAGTCCTGGCCGGGGTTGGCGCGTATCATGAATTCGGCGCGCTCATGGCCCGCGGGCGACGGCTCGCCGCCGCCGGCGTCAAGAAAGCGCACCTTGAATTCGGCCTTTGCCAGGTTCAGTTTGTGCAGCGTCGCGACGACATTTTTCTCCAGCGCCGCCGCCGCCTTGCGGCGGCGTTCGCCGACGCCCGAGGCCAGTTCGCCGTAGCGCTTTTCCAGTTCGGCGCGCTCGCGCCGCAGTTGTTCGGGGCCGGCTTCCGGGTCGTCGAGTTTTTCCAGTTCGCGGCGCGCGTGTTCCAGTTGTTCGGGCAGCGCGGCGGGCTGCGTGCGGTATTTGTCGGCCAGCGCCGACAGGCGTGATATTCGCTGTTCCAGTTGCGCGAAGTATTCGTCCGACACCTCAATCCGCTCCAGCGCGCCGCGTATCTCGCGCGCCGCCTCGCCGGTCTGTTCCAGCGCCGCCGCCGCCAGTTCGCCAGCCGCCGCCAGTTGCGGGTCGGTGTCGCCCCGTTTGTCAATCACGCCCGACGCCCGGCCCAGCAGCGTCGCGGCGTCGGCGCCGTCGCTGTCGTCGAGAATCGCGTGCACCTCGTGCAGCGCGCTTTTCAGGCTTTCCTTCTTTGACAGCAGGCGGTGTTCGCGCTCCAGTTCCTCGTATTCGCCGGGCTTGACGCCGCTGCTCTCCAGTTCTTCGGCCTGGCGCTCCAGCCATTCGCGGCGTTCGGCCAGTTCGCGCGCGTTGTCGGCGAGTCGTTCCAGCGTCTCGCCAATCTCTTTCCAGCGCCGCGCCAGTTGGCCGATTTCGCTCAGTTGTTCGGCGTGGCCGCATTGCGAGTCGAGAAGATACAAATGCTTGTCGCGTTTCAGCAGCATCTGGTGCGCGTTCTGGCCGACGATGTCTATCAGGTGCGAGGCCAGTTCTTTCAGTTGTTCCAGCGTCGCCAGCTGGCCGTTAATCCACGCCTGCGAGCGCCCGTCGGCGCCGACGCTGCGGCGCAGGATGCAAGTGTCGTCGGCCTGCGCCAGTTCGCGCCGCTCAAGCCACGCGCCGGCCTGCGCGATGTCGCCGACATCAAACACCAGGCTGATGGAAAGGCGGCGCGCGCCCGGGCGTATCAGCCGCGTTTGCGCGCGCTTGCCGAGCGCCAGTTCAATCGCATCGACGAGGATGGATTTGCCGGCGCCGGTCTCGCCGGTGAGCACCGACAGGCCGGCGTCAAACCCGGTTTCCAGATGGTCGATGATGGCGAGGTTCTCGATGGCCAGGGTTTTCAGCATCGGCGCCGCCGTTCAGAGTTTCTCGCTCCACTTCAGTTTGGTCCTGAGGGTGCCGAAATAATTGTGGCCGAGCGGCTGTATCAATTTCAGTTTCTGCTCCATCGGCCTGGTCACCACGCGGTCGCCGGCATCGAGGTCGCCGCGGATTTGCCCGTCTATCGCCAGCACCGCCTTGTCCGGTTCCGACGGCGGCGCCGTCACCTCGATGATTTCGCGCGAATGCACCACCAGCGGGCGGTGGCTCAGCGTGTGCGGGCAGATGGGCACAATCAGCGTCGCCTCAAGCGTCGGCTCGAGCAGCGGGCCGCCGCTCGACAGCGCGTAGGCGGTGGAGCCGGTCGGCGTCGCGATGATGACGCCGTCGGACCAGATGGTGTTCAGGAAAACGCCGTCTATCGCCGTTTCCAGTTCTATCATGCGCGCCGGGTTCTTGCTGCGCACGGTCACATCGTTGCACGCGCAGAAGCGCGCGATGCAGTCGCCGCCGCGCAGGTGGCGCACATCCAGCATCGCGCGCTCTTCCATTTGGCAGCGGCCCGCGAATATCTCGTCGAGTTCGGCGCGAAACCTGTCCGGCGGAATCTCCACCAGAAAGCCGAGCCGCCCCAGGTTGATGCCGATGACGGGAATGCCGTGCGCGGCGCAGATGTGCGCCGCCTTCAGCAGCGTGCCGTCGCCGCCGACGGCGATGACCAGGTCGCAGCGCCGCGCCATCTGTTGGCGCGATGTGAAGACAATCTCGCCGCGCGCGGTAATCCATTCGCGGTCTTCCTCGCACACGCTCAGCGCGTCGAAGCGCTCGAGCAGGTACGCGCCGAGGCGGTCGGCGAGGTCGCGCACTTTGTCGTCGCTGTGCTTCAGCACCAGGCCGGGCTGCGCGGCTTTGCGGATGTCTGTCATCGCTGGTTCGGTCGTGTTCGGTCGGGTTCGGGCGCAATCTGCAAGCGCCATTATGGGGCATCGGCGGGGATGTCCAACGCCGGCGCGCGCGGTGTGTGCGCGTAATGCGTTGATTGTCCATCAAAACGGCAATCTCCGCCCGCCTCGCGCCGCCGCCGCCCTTGAAACCCCGCCGTAATTCTCCATATATTACCCCACAGGCCGCCGCAGCGAACCAGATGAACGACCCGCAACAACCAGAAGACGCGCCGCAGCCGGCGCAGCACGACGAAGCCGCGGACGCCGCGCCGCCGGACGACCTGCGCGCGAAACTCGAGGACGCCGAGCAGCGCGCCGCCGCCGGCGAGGACAAGTGGATGCGCGCGCGCGCCGAAATTGAGAACCTGCGAAAGCGCGGCGAACGCGAATTGGAGCAGGCGCGCAAATACGCGATGGAAGGCTTTGCGCTGGAAATGCTCGGCGTCAAGGACAGCCTGGAACTGGCGCTGCACGGCGCCGAGGGCGAAGGCGGCGGCGAACACCGCGCAGGCGTTGAGTTGACGCTGAAAGCGCTGCAACAGGCGTTTGACAAGTTCGGCATTGAGGAAGTCAACCCGCAGGGCGAGGTCTTCAACCCCGACCGCCACCAGGCGATGATGACGCAGCCGGGCGGCGCGCATCCGCCGGGCACGGTGGTGAGCGTGATGCAGAAAGGCTATCTGCTGTGCGGGCGGCTGCTGCGCCCGGCGATGGTGGCGGTGGCCGGCGCGCCCGCAGGCGGCGCTGAAAGCGCTGGCAGCGTTGCAAAGGGCGGTGAAAGCGGCGCCGCCGGCGCCCAAAAGGACGCCGAAGACAGCGGCGATAGATAGAAAACCCCGCAAAATCAGCGGAATAAAGAAAACTGACGCCCGCGAAAGAGGCCCCGGAGAGCACGCCCGAAGGCTTGAAAAACCGGATTTCCCCCTTATTTCAATGGGCACAACCTGAAGAGGAGACAGGGAATGAGCAAGATCATAGGCATAGACCTTGGAACAACCAATTCGTGCGTCGCCGTGATGGACGGTTCGACGCCGAAGATTATAGAAAACAGCGAAGGCGATCGCACGACGCCTTCGGTTGTCGCGTTCAACGAAAACGACGAGATTCTGGTCGGCCAGCCGGCCAAGCGCCAGGCGGTGACCAATCCCGCCAACACGCTGTTCGCCATCAAGCGGCTGATTGGCCGCCGTTACAGCGAGGACGAGGTGCAAAAGGACATCAAACTGGTGCCCTATTCCATCGTCAAGGCCGACAACGGCGATGCGTGGGTCGAGGCGCGCGGCAAGAAAATGGCGCCGCCGGAAGTCTCGGCGCGCGTGCTGATGAAGATGAAGAAAACCGCCGAGGAATACCTCGGCGAGGAAGTCGGCGAGGCCGTCATCACGGTGCCCGCGTATTTCAACGACTCGCAGCGCCAGGCGACGAAAGACGCCGGCAAGATCGCCGGCCTGAATGTGAAGCGCATCATCAACGAGCCGACCGCGGCGGCGCTGGCCTACGGCATGGACAAGCAGCAGGGCGACCGCAAAATCGCCGTCTTTGACCTCGGCGGCGGCACCTTCGACATCTCCATCATAGAGATTGCCGAAGTGGAAGGCGAGCACCAGTTTGAGGTGCACGCCACCAACGGCGACACCTTTCTCGGCGGCGAAGACTTCGACAAGCGCCTGATTGACTACCTGGCCGAGGAGTTTCGCAAAGACCAGGGCATGGACCTGCAAAACGACCCGCTCGCGCTGCAACGGCTGAAAGAAGCCGCGGAGAAGGCCAAGATTGAGTTGTCTTCCGGCCAGCAGACCGAAATCAACCTGCCCTACATCACCGCCGACCAGTCGGGGCCGAAGCACCTTAACATCAAGTTGACGCAGGCCAAACTGGAGTCGCTGGTGGACGACCTGATTGAGCGCACCATCGGCCCGTGCCGCCAGGCGCTGGAAGACGCCGGCATGAAGGCCGGCGACATTGACGAGGTGATACTCGTCGGCGGGCAGACGCGGATGCCGAAGGTGCAGCAGCGCGTCGGCGAGTTTTTCGGCAAGGATCCGCGCAGGGATGTGAACCCGGACGAGGCGGTCGCGGCGGGCGCCGCGATACAGGGCGGCGTGTTGGGCGGCGATGTGAAGGATGTGCTGCTGCTGGATGTGACGCCGCTGTCGCTCGGCATCGAGACGCTCGGCGGCGTGATGACGCGCCTGATAGACAAGAACACCACGATTCCGACGAATGCGTCGCAGGTGTTTTCCACCGCCGAAGACAACCAGGGCGCGGTGACCGTGCATGTGTTGCAGGGCGAGCGCGAGAAGGCCGCCGGCAACAAGTCGCTCGGGCGCTTTGACCTGGCCGGCATACCGCCGGCGCCGCGCGGCGTGCCGCAAATTGAGGTGTCGTTTGACATTGACGCCAACGGCATCCTGAATGTGTCGGCAAAGGACAAGGCGACCGGCAAGGAGCAGTCCATCGTCATCAAGGCGTCGAGCGGCCTGTCCGACGACGAGATACAGCAGATGGTGTCCGACGCCGAGAAACACGCCGAGGAAGACAAGCGTTTTCACGAACTGGCCACCGCGCGCAACCAGGCCGAGGCGCTGATACACGCCACCGAGAAGTCGCTGAAGGAACTGGGCGACAAGGCCGAGGCCGGCGAGCGCAAGGACATTGAGGCGGCGGTCGGCGACCTGAAAGAGGCCGTCAAGGGCGACGACAAGGCGGCGATTGAGGCGCGCACGCAGACACTGGCCGAGGTTTCCGGTAAACTCGCCGAGCGCATCTACTCGCAGCAGCAGACACAAAGCGAAAGCGACGCCGCGGACAACGGCGCCGGCGCAAACGACAGTGACAAAAATGACGACATGGTGGACGCCGAATACGAGGAAGTGGACGACTCCAAAAAGTGATTTTTGGCGCGCCCCGCCGGCTGACTGATGGCCAAGCGCGACTACTATGAAGTGCTGGGCGTGCCGCGCCAGGCCGGCGCCGACCAACTTCGCAAGGCCTACCGCAAACTTGCGATGAAACACCACCCCGACCGCAACAAGGGCGATGCGGCGGCGGAGGAGAAGTTCAAGGAGGCCAAGGAAGCCTACGAGGTGCTGTCCGACGCGCAAAAGCGCGCCGCCTACGACCGCTTCGGCCACGCCGGGGTCAATGCGTCGGCGGCGGGCGGCGGCTTTGGCGGCGCCGGTTTCGGCGCCGGCGGCATCCACGACATCTTCGACAACATCTTCAACGACTTCTTCGGCGTGTCGCCGGGGCGCGGCGGCGCGTGGGGCGGCGGGCGCGCGTCGGCGCGGCGCGGCCACGATCTGGAATACGAGGTGGAGTTGACGCTGGAGGAAACCGCCTTCGGCGCCGAGAAGAACATTCCGGTTGCGACGATGCAGGCGTGCGCGCGCTGCGACGGCAAGGGCGCCGAGCCGGGCAGCGACATCCGCGAATGCCGGTCGTGCGGTGGCAACGGCCAGGTGTGGGCGCGGCAGGGGCCGTTCTCCATACAGCGCGCGTGCCCGGCCTGCAGGGGGCGCGGGCGCGTGATTGAAAACCCGTGCAACGCCTGCGGCGGCGCCGGGCGGGCGCGCAGCACCAAGACGCTGGCGGTGCAGATTCCGCCCGGCGTTGACCAGGACGACCGCATCCGCCTGAGCGGCGAGGGCGAGGCCGGCGCCGGCGGCGGGCCGCCGGGCGATTTGTATATCGTCATCAATCTGAAGCCGCACGATGTGTTCCGGCGCAAGGACAACGACCTGCTGATTGATGTGCCGATTTCGCTGACCACAGCGGCGCTCGGCGGCGAGGTGGAGGTGCCGACGCTGGACGGGCGCGTCAGCCTGAAGGTGCCTGCGGGGACGCAGAACGACAAGTTGTTCCGCGTGCGCGGCAAGGGCATCAAGTCCAGGCGCGACTATTTCACCGGCGACCTGATTTGCCGCACGAATGTTGAGACGCCGGTGAACCTGACCTCGCGCCAGAAGGAACTGCTGCGCGAACTGGACGAGTCTCTCGGCAGTTCGCACAAGCACACGCCGAAGGTGGGGCGCTGGGTGGAAGGCATCAAGAACTTCTTTGACAACCTGGATTTGAAGTTGTGACGCCGAAGGGTTCCGCCGGCGGGCGCGCCGGAACGCCTGCCGGGGCGCACGCAGGCACGCCCGCAGACGCAGGCACAGACGCGCCCGCCAACGCGGGCACAGGCGCACCCGCCGTCCGCATTGCGATACACGGCGCCGAAGGGCGCATGGGCCGCGCGCTGGCCGAAGCCGCGCCGTCTTTCGCCGCGCTGCAATGGACGCGCGCCTACACCTTGCCCGATTCGCCGCAGTTGGGCGCGGACGCCGGCGTTGCCGCAGGCGGCGGTGAAAGCGGCGTGCGGCTGGAGTCTTCGCAGGCGATTGCCGATGGCGGCTTTGATGTGCTGATAGACTTCTCGGCGCCGCAGGCCGCATTGCACGCGCTGCAAGCGTGCGTTGCAACGAAGCGGGCGATGGTGGTCGGCACCACCGGCTTTTCCGCCGCCGGGGCGCGCGAGTTTGAGGCCGCGGCAAAGACCATCCCGCTGGTTGTCGCGCCCAACATGAGCATCGGCGTGAACCTGTGCCTGAAACTGCTGCGCGACGCCGCCGCCGTGTTCGGCGAAGACGCCGACATTGAAATCATTGAGGCGCACCACCGCCACAAGGTGGACGCGCCGTCGGGCACCGCGCTGAAAATGGGCGAGGTGGTCGCCGGGGCGCTTGGCCGCAACCTGAAAGACTGCGCCGTTTATCAGCGCCACGGCCAGACCGGCGCGCGCCCCGCAGGCGCCATCGGCTTTCAGAGCATCCGCGCCGGCGACATCGTCGGCGAACACAAGGTGCTGTTCGCGCTGGACGGCGAACGCATAGAAATCTCCCACAAGGCCGCCAGCCGCCTCGGCTTCGTCCGCGGCGCCCTGCACGCCGCCGCGTGGGTTTGGGGGCGCACGCCGGGCCTTTATGACATGCGCGCCGTTCTGGGGTTGTGAGGGGGGTTCGGCGGGGCTACGGGTCGGTCTGGATGGTGTCAACGGGGGTTGAGGGTATCGCGCCTTCGAGGAAGACGCGCAGTCTGATGTAGGTGTCGGAGTCGCCGTCGTCGTCTCTGGTTCGCAGGGTGGCCCATCGGGGTTCGCCGAGTCTTGCGGCGGCGTTGCGGGGGATGGCCGGGGACAGGCGTATCCAGTGGGACGGGCCGAGGTCGTTGTCGTAGTCCAGTGAGTGGATGATGATTTCGGTTGAGGTGGTGTTTTCCACGATGGTTGCGCTGGCGGGCCAGATGCTGCTGGGGTTGTCGCCGATGTTGTAGAACAGGTGGCTGATGTCGCCGCCTCTTCTGCTCGTTCTTGCGTTCAGCAGGACGCGCACATCGGACACGGCCATGCGGTCCAGTTGGATGGTTGCGGTGGCGGTTGGGGCGGTTGCTGCCATGTTGCTTTGGGTGATGGTGCGGGGGAAGACGGTGATGGTCATGATGGGGGTGTCGCTGTCTTCTATGGTGAGGGTGGCTTGCAAGGGCAGTTCTTCGCGCAGGATGTGGGGGTTGTCGGTGGTGACTCGCAGGTGGATGGTTTTGTCGGGGCCGTTGTAGCCCGGCTCTTCGATTGTCTGAATGGTGAAGGTGGTGGAAGTGGCGCCGGGTGTGGTGGTGATGGGGTCGGGCAGTGTGTAGTCTTCGCCTTCGGCGGCGGTGCTGTCGCCGGTGGCGGTGATGGTGAATTGTGCGGTGCTGATGAGCGGGTCGCTGAAGCGGATGATGGCGGTTGTGATGTCTCCTTCCGCAACGCGCGCGGGTATGTGCAGGGTGGGTCTGATGCCGTCGCTTTGCAGTGTCATGGTTGCGGTGCGTCTGATGCCTTCGTAGTGGGTGGTTGAGAGGTGCCGGTCCACCGAGACTTGCAGCATCACTTCACTGCCGCTGGTGCCTGCGGCGTGGACGGTCATTCTCTGCGGGATGTGCCAGTTGGCGGAAGTGAAGGTGAGTGTGGAAGGGGTTACGACGGCGTCGGCACCGGAGAGCATGACGGCGTCGCCTTCCAGCACAACGACCTCGCCGGACGAGGGCCGAACGGGTTCTCTTGTCAGTGACAGGTCAATGTAGCCGCTGGTTCCTTCGGCGATGGTGGTTTGCGAAGAATGAATGCGAATGCCGGGTGTGGCGACGGAATAGAGCGCGTTTGCAATGTTCAGGGCGCCGCCGGAGGCAACCTCTCCCTCATAGTTCGGGAAACGGTCCACGGTATCAAGCAGCGCACTGCGTACTTCGGTGACGGTCAAGTCCGGCTTGAACGACCACAGCAGGGCGGCAGCGCCGGCGACATGAGGGGCTGCAAGGGAAGTTCCGGAAGGGTCTCTTTGGACATCTGGCAGCCCGGGGAGGCCCGTTATAAACCGCCGGGGACTAGTTGGTATTCTTTCAGCTGGTGCGTACAAGTCAGCTACTATGTCTCCGTAATTGGAGCCACTCCAGCGTTTTCGGGCAGTTTTACTTTGTCCCGCGACAACAATGATGTTGTCAAGGTTATAGCAAGCTGGTGTCGTTAATTGCCCTTGATGGTTGTTGTAGTTTATCCCGTCATTTCCGGCTATCGGGACAAGCAGAACTCCTTCTGCCTGAAGCATTTTTAGGCACATGTATTCCGCACATTTTGATGGGAATAAACCGCATTGCTCGCTTTTGGAAAGGTCAACGGAAGAGTCGCAATTTCCAAGGCCCCCGGGACGCCACTGACTGAAATTGATGACCCGGATATTGACGCCTCTGCGCCGCATTTTGAGGATGTAGTTATAGGCATTCACCGTGAGGACACCGTTCAAAAACATCAACTTGATATTCCAGGCGATGCCCGTAATCTCATGGTTGTTGTTTCCGCGAGCGCCGAGAACGCTGGCAACCAGAGTGCCATGCCCATCCTGAACATCTCCAGATGGAACATCCCAGAAGTAGCCGTCACTTCTGCCATTGCTAAAGTAACAGCCGTGGATATCATCCGTGCAGCCGTTGGCGTCATCATCTATACCATTGCTTGCGATTTCGCTGCTGTTGACCCACAGATTAGGGCGTAATTCCGGGTTGTTGACATCAAAACGTCCATCAACCACCACAACCACAACGTTGTCGCTGCCAGTGGTGTAGGCCCACGCTTCCGGGGCGTCCACATCCACATCGTTGATTGGGTCGTGCAAGTTTGTCTGTACTCCGAAACTGGGGTCGTTTGGCATGGTTCCGAATGGCAGAGATCCTGGTACTCTGTTGACGCTGTAATCCATGCCGGCATAATCCACCGATGTATCTTGCCGGATAATCTCCAGCAACCAGTTGGCATCCCATGCGGCGGGAATCTCTACAGTGGAGATATCTAGTTGATCGAGGTAGGTTGTGCGTACTTCTCCCATTTGGGAGAGTATTGCCATTGGTCCATCTATGGGTTCCGGTGTACCGGACAAGTGCTTGACCAGCAGGGTTCGGCGTTTGGTTTTTTCATCAAGCAAATGTTCGGGAATGGTTTTGATGTCTTGCAGGATGGGGCGGAAGTCTTTTTGAATGGTGTTTGTGTCGTGTGCTACGTCCTCATTGCGCGGCGGTGCAGAAGATTCAGCTATCAGAACCATCACCAAGGCAGCAACAGCCCCCCCGATGTACCACCCGGTGTTGCCTGTTTTCCGCAAAAAAGTCATATTG
>RKSI01000023.1 GCA_007570905.1 Gammaproteobacteria bacterium | reverse complement strand
GCAGTCCGGGGCGGATGCGGTTGCCGTCAAGCCTGCTCGACAGCACGATGCGGTCGTCCACCTCAATCAGGTAGGCGTCCACCGACAGCGACAGGTTGTCGAAGGGCCGCGCGACAAAGCCGAGGCTCAGGCTGAGCGAGGTCTCCTCTTTCAGTTCCTCCACGCCGATGGCGCGCGCAAAGGCGCCGTCGTTGCGCGTGGTCAGCGTCTCCCTGCCCACGGCTGTGCCACTCACGAAATTGAACTGCGTGCTCACATTGTCGAAGTAATGTTGCGCCAGCCCCGGCGCGCGGAACCCCGAAGACAGCGTGCCGCGCAGCGCGAAGCGGTCGGAGAATTCATAGCGCGCGCTCAGCTTGCCGTTCAGGTCGCTGCCGAAGTCGCTGTAATCCTCGTAGCGCAGCGCGGCGCCTGCGCGCAGGCGGTCGGAAAGCCAGGTCTCGGCGTCAATATAAAAGGCGTGGTTGTGGCGGCTCTCGTCGGCCTCGTTCTCGGGGCGGAAGCCCGGAAACACCTGTATTCCCGGCGTGCCCGGGCCCGGCATCGTTGTCGGCATCGGTACATCCCGGGTCGGTTCCGCATGATTGGCCGCCAGGGCGCCGCCGTCACGCCAGGAGTCCGGCTCGCCCGCCTTGATTTCATATGTGTCCCTGCGGTATTCGTAACCGGCGGCAAGGTTCAGCGGTTCGGCCAGGCCGATGTCCAGCGGCCTCACCGCGTCCAGGTTGAAGGTCGTCTGGCCGAACACCAGTTCGCCGGCGTCGGCGGAACGCGGGCTGTTGTCGCCGAGCGACACATTCAGCGAGTTGGTCACGCGAAACTCAAAGGTGTTTCTGCCGTGTGTCACGCTGGCGTCCACATCCCATTCGCCGAGTTGTGTGCGCGCGCCGAAAGTCAGCGAGGCGTCCTCCACATCGGTGTTGATCATCGGCAGAAAGCCGTCCGGGTAGATGTTCCGGCGGTTGCGTGGGTCGAGCGCGCGGCGGTAAAAGCCGGCCGCCTGCGTGTCGCGCCGCGACCATATCCCGGAGGCGTAAAGCGTCGCGGCGGCCAGCGGCATTTCCGAGTTGAAAGCCAGGTATGAGTTGTCCGACTCGGCGTCGCCGAAGCGGTGGTTATGCCGGTCGAAAGTGGCTTCTCCCGTGCCCGGGCAGGGGCGCACATATGTGGAGTAGGGATATTGGCAGCGCGGGTCGTCGCCGGCGCGGTTGGTGCGGTTGCGCCCGCGCCGCTCCAGCGACAGGTTCAGAAAGCCGCCGCCGGCCAACTCCCAGCCGGTGTTGACGCTGTGGCGCCGCTGGTCGCCGTCGCCCTGGTAGGTCTCGCCGAAGTAGTTGTACACCTCGGTCGCCTCGGTCTGGCGTTTCAGCACGATGTTGATGATGCCGGCGATGGCGTCGGAGCCGTATTGCGCCGAGGCGCCGTCGCGCAGCACTTCAATGCGCTCAATCGCGCTCGGCGGAATGGCGTTGAGGTCGGTGCCGGCGGAACCGCGCCCGACCGAGCCGTTGATGTGCATCAGCGCGCTGTTGTGGCGGCGTTTGCCGTTGACCAGCACCAGCACCTGGTCGGGGTAGAGGCCGCGCAGCGTCGCCGGGCGCACCGCGTCGGTGCCGTCGCTGATGGTGGAGACCGAGAAATTAAACGATGGAATCAGCGCCTGAATCAGGCGCGAGGTCTCGGTGACGCCGGTGCGCGCGATTTGCGCGCCGGTGATGATGTCCACCGGCGCGGCGGTGTCGGTCACGGTGCGCGGCTCGGCGCGCGAGCCTACCACGACCAGCCGCTCGACTTCTTCCGCTGTCTCCGCCGCCGCCGCAAAAAAAGACGCCGCCAATCCGAGGAAGGCGGCGTTTGTTCTGCAGGTCAGGTTTGTCCTGCTGCCCGTGATGGCCACATTTACCCGCCGGTTGCGCCCTCGGGTCTTTGTTGTGCTTCGGCGATCATCGCGCCGCCGGCGGCGGCGAGTCCGGCGCCCGCCGTGGCAGCCGCGCCGACGGTTCCCGCCGTCCCGACCAGCCCCAGCAGGCCGAACAGGAAAAACAGGCCGCCCGAAACGCCCGCCATTTGCTCGTCTCTGAGTTCATTGACGGCGGCGTCGTTCAGGCCGCGGTAGTCCGGCACGCAGATATGCAGTGTGTCGGCGGTGTTTTGCACCGCGCGAACCTGCATGGAGGGGGGAAGGGTGCTGCCTTCAAACGCCGTTGCGACATCGGCCCGTATTTTCGTGAGGAAGCCCCTGTCTGCGGCGCATTTCTTTGCCCAGATGACCGACGCAATTTCGTTGGTTATCGGCAGTTGTGAGATGGTTTCCATTGGTGGTCTCGCGTGTGGTTGAATGATGCTTGCCGCTTCCCGGAACGCCCGCAAGCGGGCGTTCCGGGACCTGGCCGGCGGTTACTCGCCGTCGCCGCCAATGGCGCCGGTGGCGGCGGCGACTCCGGTGCCGACCGCCGCAGCCGTCGCGTAAGTGGCCGCAGCCGGTGCGGCGGCGGTGGCGACCGCAATCAACGGCAGCAGGAAGAAAATTCCGCCGGAGACTCCGGCCATTTGCTCTTCGCTGATCTCGTCCAGCGAGCCGTCGTTCATCGCCTGGTAGTTCGGCACGCAGATGTTCAGCGTGTCGGCGGTGTTTTGCACCGTGGCGACACTCTGCGCATCATTGGCCCACTCAATCGCCGCGGCGGGATTGGACTGGACTTGCTGTCCCCAAGCCTTGTCGTCGAGGCATTTCTTCGCCCACAGCACGGAAACGATTTCGTTCGTCATGGGCAGTTCTTGCATTGATTTTGTCAT
>RKSI01000213.1 GCA_007570905.1 Gammaproteobacteria bacterium | reverse complement strand
CCCTCGGCCTCGGCCTCGGCTTCCTCAATCGCGCTTTCGGCGACGGCCTCGTCAATCTGGTCGTTGTTGTTGCGGTCGGTCAGCTGGACGATTTCGTCGCTGCCGTAACGCGCGACCAGATCGGCGACTTGAACATAGCGCGCCAATGGTTACTCCTGGCTGCCGCCTCCGGCGCCGCCGTCGCCCGACTGCTGCACCTGCTCCCACGCCTCGTCGCGTTCAGCCGCAGACAACTCACGCTTGATGATGCCTTCCAGCGCATTGCAGTCCGGCTTGCCGCTTTTCGTGTAGGCCGCCTCGTCGGAGATGTCGCCCGCGGCGACGCCGGCGGCCAGCGCGACGATGGCCTCGGCGACGGTCATGCCGTTGCCGCCACCGCCGCCGCCGGCATTTGCGCCGGCGTCGGTCGCCAGCTCCACGGCGCCGCCGTCCAGCAGCCGGGCCAGTTCGTCGTCGCGCGGGAGTTCCAGCGCATCGCCAGGCTCGTACAGCCTGTCTCCAAGCTTCAGGCGTGTGGCGGCGATAACGCCGACCACCACTGCCGCATTAGTCACGCTCATCGCCGCACCCTCAATTCAGGACATCGCGGATCAGGTAGCCCGCGTCTTTGCCTGCGATGGCCGCCTTGTAGCACACGACGACCGGGTGCATCCAGGAGCGAACATCATCTTTGTAGTACGGCATTTCCACCATCGGCGTTCCCGCCAATTTGTAAGTGAATCCGAACGACGGCTGACCGAAGTCCATTATCGTGCCCTGCTGCGTATATGCCAAAACCACATTTTCGCCCCACACATCTTCCGGCGTCTCGCCGTCATCATCAAACGCGATCATGTCGCCGATCCAGACCTTCTTGATGTCCCACAGCGTCGCCAGTATTTCAGCGGTAACAGAATCGCGGCTGGTGTGCTTGATGCGGTCGATGATCTTCGGGTGATGCTTCAGCGCCTTGTCATAGACCTTCCCCCCGATGATCGCCGTGTTCGGCCTCATGCCGATAGCCGAGCGGATTTTCTCGACGCCGGCGGCGATGTCTTGCGACGGGTCTGACGCGGCGTTGTCCCACCGGCTGTTGCCGGCGAGCGCCGACACATGCGCCGCGTCAAAATTCGCCGCGGTCGTCGCAAGTTTCGCCTGCTCGCGCTCCTTTTCCAGCGCCAAAATGTTCAGCGCGCCGGTCGCGGCCCGCTTCCCCAGGTCAATGCCCGGAACCGCGGAGGCTTCCTCCATCAGCTCAATCGGCGTCTTGCCGGTGATGCCGTGATCGTTGATAGCGTAATCCTTGCCGACATGCCCGAACTGAACCTCCTCCATCTTCGCGCCCGGCGCGCGAACCGTGTTGAACTTCTTGAAGTCTGTTTTGTCAAACTCAATGACCTTGCCGCCGCGCGCCGGCACATCCACATCGGGGAACAGATGTCCGCCAACGGCGTCCGGATGTTGGTAGCCGCGCGCGACTGTCGTCAGCACCGGGTCAATGACCCGCGCTTGTCCTGGTGTTTGCTGTCCTGGCATTTCTGGTTCCTCCTCAGTTGGGTATCAAATGGACTCGAATCAAATCGCCGTCGGCGGCTGCCGCATCCAGCGCGCGCCCGACCGTCTTTTCGGCGGCGTTCTGCGTGTCGGCCTTGCCGGTTGCCGCGGTTGATACCGCCACCCCCGCGGCAATCGCGCCGCCGGCTTCCACGACGGCGACGCCCAGTGTTTGCACCGGCACCTGCTCGTCGTCCGCGGCGTCGGCGATTGCGACGCCGAGCACATTCGCGCCCGCCGCCGGAACCGCGCCGCCGGCGGTGATGAAGCGGTTCTTCGTTATCGCGGCTGACGCCTCGATAGATATTGTCAATACATCAGTAGCTGCTTGCATGTCTGCCTCCTCAATGCGTTATCCGTTGTTCCACCTGCCGCACCGCGTCCTCGTAAGGAATCTTCGACGCCTCGGACAGATTCATTGCTTCTTCGTGCAGCGCCAGCCGCGCCTGGTCAATCGGACGGCCCTCTGGCGATCTCATGCCGGCGGCCCGCCCGACGCGCTCGCCGCGTTCGCCGGCGCGCTCGCTGAAATCAACCTGCGGCGCCTGCCCGGCGATCTGCTGCATCAGCCAGTCGGCCAGGTCGGTCTTGTCCTCGTTCTCGGCCAGCGACACGACGCCGCCGTCGTCGCGCTCTTTCAGCGTTACCAGCGTTTCCACCAGCGCGGGCCTATCCTTCGGCAGCACCTTGCCGGCGGCTTCCTGCTCTTCGGCGAATTTCACAATCGCCGCGCGCGAGGCCGAAGCCTGCGCCTTTTTCAGTTCGGCGTTTTCTTTTTGCAGCGCCTCCAGTTGCGCCCTATCTGCTTCGCTCATGTTTTCCTCCTGTGCGTCGGTTTCTGGTTGCGAATCTTGTTTGAGCAGCGCGAGCGCGTCGTCGCGCTCAAGCCCCATAAAATCCGCCATGCTGTTCAGCATCCAACTGGCCTTTTGCGTCGCGTCCATCTGCGCGATGCGGTCGGCCAGGTCATTCGGCGCCTTCTTCTTCCAGGCGTCTGCCAGCGCCCGGAACAAATCCTCTTCAGCCAGGTCCGCCTTGTCTGCGTCCGCGCTCAGGAATTTCCTGAACCGGTCGAGCAGACCTTTCTTGTCGCCTTCGTTCATGTCCACGATGATTACTTCCTCCTCGTTGTCGCTGAGTTCCGCCAGTTGCAATTTCTCCAGGCCCTTGATGGCCGGCGGCGCGGCGCCGAGCAGGCCGACATGGCGCAGGCACCATTTGCCGGGCGTCGGGGTTCCCGACGCGGTGGGCTTGTAGAACGAGACGCTGACATTTTTGTAAGCGCCTTTTCGCACCATGTCCGTCACAATCGGGTCAATCTCGTCCACCGCCGCGAACATCCGCTTGCCCTTCGTGAAGACCTGTTTTATCCAGCCAAATGCAGGCTGATTGTCAGCCGGGTGGCCCAGAACCAGCGGCGCCTCCTGCTCGGACGGGTCGTAGTTGTCAACGACCTCGCGCATCACGGCCTCGTTCAATTCCGGGATTTGGCCCGCCTGGAACACTTCGATAATGTTCATGGGGCGGGATTGTCCGCTGTCGCGGCGCGCGGCGATAGTGTGAAATATTTCACACGAAGGCCGGGCGGTCAGGCGCGCCCGAAAGTGGCAAGGATATGCTGGACGGCCAATTCGCGGATTTCATCGCGGGCATCGTCGGAAAGCCCCAGAAACGGGCGTGCCGGAATGCGGCCCCATGGGGCGACGCCCTTGAACTGGCGCTTTGCCGCGCCGAACTGCTGCACGGCGGCGTAGATGACATTGGTGCCGACGGATACCGAGGTTGGCGTCACCTGCGAACTGATGGACCTCGCCAGATGGCCACTACGCTGGAGTATGCTGATTGGGGTATGCCCCGATTTCTCGCGCAGGGCGATGGTGACCGCCGACAACTTCGCCCATCCGCTGCCGTCCGGCGCGCGCTCATCCTCGAAGGCTCTCTTGGCCACATTGCTCAAAATCCCGGCAATGCTCCCCATCAGCGGCGTCAGGTCATTCGTGGCCCTCAGAAGGTAACCCAGCCGCCGGTGGATACTCTCGTCGTCTATCTCAACCCGATAGTCCATCAACCCCTACCCGGAACCCCGTTCAAAAGCTATCAAAAGGTTATTGAAAACTATCAAAAAATTTCGGACGCCCCTTGACCCATCTGGACGGAGAAACGCCCGCAAATCGCCGTACGTTCGCCCGGCCCATGAAATGGCCCGGTTTTTGGCGTTTTGGCGGGAATCCGGGCGAGCCTGCGGGCCGTAGCGGGACAATCTCGCCGGCAGATGGCCTGTAGCCCGCCCGGATTTTGTGGTATAGTCCAGTTGAGGGCGGAGCTCAGATCTGATGGTGGGCGGCAATGCCAATGACCTGATGGGACGCCTACGCAAGATTGACCCTTGCGGCCCGAGGCTCCGATCCGCCCTCATTCCGCAGCCTTGTAAAGTAACGCACCCCGGCGTTGCCTATCCATATACTTCAAGTCCGATGTCTTGAGCGCATTGAAGAACAGTGTGCCGTCCGCGTTCTCACGGGCGATCACAATAATGTGCTCACCCCCTTCTCCACGGAATGCCTTCAAATATCGCTTCCTGTAAGCTCTGTCTTGAGGGTAATAAACAAGCCAGACCTCGTCTGCTTCCTCAAGTGTCGGCACGATGAAGTTGACATATTTCTGACGCCCATCTGTTTTGCCTGCGAAATAGGCCAAACTGTCCCGCGTGATTGCCATGTCTTCGACCGGCGTTTTCACCATCCTGCGGGCCTTGTCTCCGAGTAGCCTGACAGACACTTCATCAAGGCTCTTTACACCCTTGTAAATCTTCGGGGCATCTGGCAGTTTCTTCTTCGCGGCCCACGACCTCAAGCCGTAATCCTCCCATATCAACTGACTTTTGTCGCCGCTCGGTATCCATGCCACATCCGCTGAATACTTGCCGCCACGACGAGGCTTGCCGCCAATCTTGTCTGGCAGGCCCGCCAGCGGATCCCACCGCGGCCAATTCTGGCCGGCGTTGTAACTGAAGCCTGGCGACGGCTGAATCGTGAAAGGTTTGCCGGCGGCATCCTTGCCGCTGAACCTTACGCTCGGCAGATTGACGCGCACCTCGCCCGCCGCTCGTCCTGCACGGACAACGCGCACGGTTCGCGGCACATCTTTCAGGTTGTCCTTGTTTGTCTTCTCGACCTTCAGCCCCTGCCTTTCCACATCGCGCGACGACAGATCGCTGACACGGCAACGGCAGTTGTAGCCATTCGGGGGGTAGAAGTAGTCCCAGAACGGGTCGTCGTGCCGGAAGACCTTGCCGTTCAATTCTCGGTGCGAGTGCCGCGTGCGATTGTCCAGAACCGCAATATATTGCCAGTACGGTCGCGCACCGATTTTCAGTTCGGCGCGGCGCTTCTGTTCCCGGTATCTGCCGGCGTTATAAGACGACGCCATGTTCGTGCGGAATATGGTTTTCAGCCGCCGCGTTGACCCCAACTGCCTGCCGGCGGCGTCCTTCCCCCACCATCCCATTTTCGCAAGGCGTGGCCTCAGTGCCCTGATGAACTCCCGCTCGGTTGTTCCCTTGGACAGCGCCCAGTCCAGTTCACCGCGTATCTCGCGCAGCACGCTGAGCTTTGCCGCCTTTGCGACAGTGAAGGCGCGAGCATGGGCGCCGCTGTAGATGTCTCGCCATCCTTCAGTTATCACATACCCTTTGTCGCGGAAATACTTAACCGCCTCCCGCGGCTCCATCTTGAAGGCCAGCGCCAGATCAACCTTCACCGGCATTCGCCGCACCCCACAATTCCGCCACGTACAACACCCGCGCAAGCGTTTCCGTCAGTTGGTCTATTTCCATGTCCGGGTACGCCTCGCCCATGCGGGCGATGAACTCGTCCGGGTCGTCTTCGGCCATTGCCAGCAGCGGTTTCAGCAGCGCCCCGTTCATGTCGCGCAGGCTGTCCTCGTCCATCGCGTCCAGCGCCGCGTCCAGCGCCTCCTCAAAATCCTCCTGCTCGGCCAGGTCTCGTGTCTCCGACTGGTCCGCCGTCGGCGCGTCCGGCGCCGGCGCCGGCGGCATGTCGTCAACCTCAAGGCCGTAGGTTTCCTCGATGTACTTCTTCGTCGGGCGGTAGCCCATATTGAACAACAGGCTGTCCCGTCGCGCCTGCTTCATCAGGTCAACCGGCGGCTCTATCCGCCGCGACACCATCGGCAGCGCCGCCGTCGGATAGTTCCAACCCATCAACCACTTCACGACAGAGCGGTTGAACGAATCGTTCAGCAACATCGCGTCTGCGCGGACGAGGTCGTCGCGCACGGTCAGGTGCACTTCCGCCTGGCTTCGGCTGCTGCCGGAATCCGTCGTCATCGTCTGACCGAGCACAATCTTGCTGATGGCCTCGTTCATCAGGCGCTGCAATTCCGGGTATCC
>RKSI01000090.1 GCA_007570905.1 Gammaproteobacteria bacterium | reverse complement strand
CAAGAAGAGCAAGAAGCATCTGCCGGGCCGAAAGCGTCTGCAAAATCAGAAGACCAGGCCAAGCAAAAGGTATCCGCCAAGCCGAAGGCATCCGCGAAACCGGAAGCCCCGGCCAAACAAGAGACATCCGCCAAGCCGAAAGCATCCGCGGAAACCACGAAACCGGAACCCCCCGAAACTCCGGACTCTTCCAAACCCTCATAACCCCACCGGCGCGCCTGCCGGCGCGCCGCGCAAACGCGCATGGCACAGAACGGAAAGTCCGGCAACGCTGCCACTGACGCCGCCATTGCCGCCGCCATCGGCGTTGTTCCTGGCGCCGCCGCGGATGCTGGCCCTGCCACCGCCAGCGCTACTCCGGGCGACGCCGCCAGCGTTGCCACCATAGACACCGCCAGCGCTGCCACCATAGACACCGCCGGCAACACCGCCGCCGCCACTGCCACTGACGCCGCTGGCGCCCGCGCCACCAGCGCCGGCACCCCCACCCCCGACCTCCTCATCATCGGCGCCATCTCCGGCGTGTTCGGCTGCGACGGCTGGGTGCGCGTGCGTTCCCACACCGAAACCATGCTCGACATCGCGCGTTACCAGCGCTGGCTTGTCGGCGCCAGGCGGTGGACGCAATACGAAGTCGCCGAAGTGCGCGCGCACGGCAACGGCCTGGTCGCCAAACTCGCGGGCGTTGAAGACCGCACGCAGGCGCTCGAGTTGATGCACCTTGACATCGCCATCACAAAGGAACAGTTGCCGCCGCTCGCGCCCGGCGAATATTACTGGTTTCAACTCACCGGCCTGCAAGTCGTCAATCTGCGCGGCGAGGTGCTGGGCGCCGTGTCGCGCCTGATTGCCACCGGCGCCAACGATGTGCTGGAAGTGTCCGCCGCCGGCGCCACCTGCCTGATTCCGTATATCCGGGATGTCGTCAAGCGCGTGGACACGCGCGGAGGCACAATAGAAGTGGATTGGCGCAAGGAATGGTGCGATGCGAACTGACGCCGCAACAATGCCCCGCAAACACCCGCCGCGCCCGCCGCGCAAGGAACAGGCGATGCGAACTGACGCCGCAACCATGTCCCCGCAAACGCCCGCCGCGCCCGCCGCGCCCGCCGGCAAAGGAACACGCAATGCGAATTGACATCATAACCGTGTTCCCGCAGATGATTGCCGCGCTCGCCGGCGGCGGTGTCGTCGCGCGCGCCATTGACCGCGGTCTGCTGACGCTGCAAGCGTGGAACCCGCGAGACCACGCCGACAACGCCTACGGCGCGGTGGACGACCGGCCCTACGGCGGCGGCCCCGGCATGGTGATGATGGCGCCGCCGCTGGCAAAGGCGCTGCACGCGGCGCGCGCCCGCCAGTCCGGGCGCTTTCGCGTCATCCACCTGACGCCGCGCGGCGGGCGCCTGACGCAGGCCGAGGTCAACCGCCTGGCCGGTCTCGACGGCCTGGTGCTGCTCGCCGGGCGCTACGAGGGCGTGGACGAGCGTCTGGTGGAACTGGAGGTGGACGAGGAATGGTCGCTCGGCGACTATGTTATCAGCGGCGGCGAACTGGCCGCGATGGTGCTGGCCGACGCGGTGATGCGCCAGCTCCCCGGCGTGCTCGGGCACGGCGAATCGGCGCGCCAGGATTCCTTCATGACTGGACTTCTGGATTGTCCGCATTATACTCGTCCGTCCGAATACCGCGGTGCGCGGGTGCCGGAGGTGCTGCTCGGCGGCGACCACGAGGCAATCCGCCGCTGGCGCCTGAAACAATCGCTGGTCGCAACCTTCGAGAAAAGGCCGGACTTGTTCCGCGCGCGCCGCCTGAACGATGAGGAAAAGAAGATGATTGCCGAACACCTGGAAGAAAAGCGGGCAGGGCAATCCGCACAACCCGCACAACCGATGGAGAAAGACAATGCCTGAACTGCTGCGCGAAATAGAAGCCGGCATGATGACCGCCGAACCCCCGGA
Source organism: Gammaproteobacteria bacterium (assembly GCA_007570905.1). Classification (GTDB taxonomy): domain Bacteria; phylum Pseudomonadota; class Gammaproteobacteria; order Poriferisulfidales; family Oxydemutatoraceae; genus Oxydemutator. Next base: position 10,424 of record RKSI01000090.1, on the reverse strand, counting down.
CTTCGCGCCGGGCGACACCGTTGTCGTGCAGGTGAAGGTGCGCGAGGGCAGCCGCGAGCGCGTGCAGGCGTTTGAGGGCGTCGTCATCGCCCGCCGCAACCGCGGGCTGAACTCGTCGTTCACCGTGCGCAAGATCTCCAACGGCGAGGGCGTCGAGCGCGTGTTCCAGACCCACAGCCCGCTGATAGAGGGCATCCGCGTCAAGCGCCGCGGCAAGGTGCGCCGCGCCAAGTTGTATTACCTGCGCGGGCGCACCGGCAAGGCCGCGCGCGTCAAGGAAAAACTGCGGAAAAATTAGCCGCCGGCGCCGCCGGGCGCGCTCTTTGCCGGGTCTTGCGAGCGGCCTTTCGGGAGCGTTCTCCGGGGGTATTCCGCGAGGTATTCCGGACGGCTCTTTCAGGCGGCTTTCTGCGCGGGCGTAGTATAGTGGTATTACCCCAGCTTCCCAAGCTGGTGAGGAGGGTTCGATTCCCTTCGCCCGCTCCACGCCGCCGCCCGCCGCAGTCCTTATAATAGGGAGTGTGATGGACAGTGTGATGGACATACCGCACGACCAGCTGGGCCGAACCATATGCGACCTGCGCATCTCGGTAACCGACCGCTGCAACTTCCGCTGCACCTACTGCATGCCGCAGGAGGTGTTTAACGCCGACTACCGTTTCATGGCGCGCGCCGAACTGCTGTCGTTTGAGGAGATTGCGCGCGTCGTGTCGCTGTTCGCCGGCCTCGGCGTGCGCAAAGTCCGCCTCACCGGCGGCGAACCGCTGATACGCCATCACCTTGAGGTGCTGATAGCCAAGATTGCCGGCCTCGGCGCAGCCTGCGCCTCCGCCACAACCCCCGTCGCCACCGCAACCCCCGGCATCACCGACATCAGTCTCACCACCAACGGCGCGTTGCTCACCGCCGCCAAGGCGCGTGCGTTGAAAGACGCCGGGCTGCGGCGCCTGACGGTCAGCCTCGACGCGCTCGACAACGAAGTGTTCTCGCGCCTGAACGGCGTCGCGTTTCCGGTGGACCGCGTGCTGCAAGGCATAGACAACGCGCGCGCCGCCGGCTTCGCGCCGGTCAAGATTAACATGGTGGTTCGCAAGGGCGTCAACGACGCCCAGGTGCTGCCGATGGCGCGCCACTTCCGCAACAGCGGCTGCATCCTGCGCTTCATTGAATACATGGATGTAGGCCACAGCAACGCCTGGAAGATGGACGATGTGGCGCCGACCGCGCAACTCATCAACACCATCCACCGCGAATTCCCGATAGAGCCGGCAGACCCCAACTACAAGGGCGAAGTCGCCCGCCGTTGGCGCTACCAGGACGGCGCCGGCGAAATCGGCTTCATCTCGTCGGTAACCCAACCCTTCTGCGGCGACTGCACCCGCATCAGAATGTCCGCAGATGGCCGCCTCTACACCTGCCTCTTCGCCACCGAAGGCCACGACCTGCGCCGCCTGCTCCGCGAACGCCACTCCGACGAATACCTGACCAACTGGCTGCGCGACTTGTGGCAGGCGCGCGAAGACCGCTACTCGGAGACAAGAAGCGAGCGGACAGTCGCGCTGGAAAAGGTGGAGATGTCGTATATCGGGGGGTGAGTGCTACAATAAGCATTCTCCCTGAAACCGGGCCGAACGAGATGCACCGCATGAATTACATCGCCGGATTGCCTGTCATTGCCTTGCTGCTTTCAATGCCGGCGGCGTGGGGCGAGGAGAGCGATGCCCCCGCTTCCGTCTATGACGATTGCAGCCGCGTGGAGATTGAATACGGGGAAGACGGCAAAGTCCTCACCGCCGCTGAAAAAACCGCGCGGATGGACAAGGCGTTTTATGAATCGCTGGCGCGTTTTGAACGCTGCCAGACATCGCTGTCCGGCGGCGGCAGTGGCGCCGGTGGTGCAAGCGGCAACGCCGGTGAAGGCGGCAGCAGCGGCAGCATCGGCAACAACGGCAGCAGCGCCGACAGCGCTGACAGCGCCGACAGCAGCGTTCAATCCGTGCCGTCGTCATCGGTTTCCGGCACCGAACCCGACAGCGACAAAAAAGACGGCGCGGCGCGGGAAACCGCACTTCAATCGCCGCAAACCGGAACCGAACCGCAGCCGCAAGCCATGCCGGGCGGCGGCAAACTGCCCGAAGACATTCCACCCGCCGACAACGACAGCGTGCTTGAAGCGCAAATACGCGCGGCGGCGGAAGCCGAACAAGACCCCGAAAAGAGGGAGAAACTGTGGAATGAATACCGCAGATACAAAAACCTTCCGGCAAGGAAGTCAACCATGGAGGAGAAGCCAGAATGAAACGCCAAATCAAGACAGCGGGATTGATGCCGTTGACATTGCTGTTGTCGGCGTGCGTCACCACCGGCGGTTTTATGGGCGGGTCATCCGGCGGGGTTTCCGTCGGCCCGGGCGTCGCCATCAGCGATGAACAGGTTGTCGCCGGCCTGCCAGAAGGCACGCCCAGGCTGGATGTCGTCGTGCCGGTTTTCAACCCCGGCCTGCCGGAAGACCCGGACGATTACAGGGAAGAGAATGTCTGGCCCGAACTGCGCCGCGCCGAGGCCAACCGGTTTGCGATGCAGACGAAACAGGCACTGGAAAAAACCGGCGTCTTCGGCGCGGTGCGCGTCACGCCGGACGCAAAGGCGACCGCCAACCTGTATGTGCTCGGCTCCATCAAGGAATCCAACGGCGAAGATGTGGCGCTGCATATCGAGGTGGTGGATATTGCCGGCAAACGCTGGCACCGCAAGACCTACAAGCACCGTGTGAAGGAGGCGTTCTACCAGGATTTGCGCAACGACGGCAAAGACCCGTATCAACCGGTGTTCACCGAGGCCGCCTCCGACATCGCCGCGTTGCTGCGCAAAAAACCCGCGCGCGAACTGGCGCTGCTGCAATCCGTCGCCGACATGCGCTTTGCCGCGAGTTACTCGCCGGGCGCGTTTGGCAGGCACCTTAAGCGCAAGGGAAAGACCTTCACGCTGGCGAGTTTGCCCGCCGCAAACGACCCGATGCTGGTGCGAACCCGCGCCATCCGGGTGCGCGACCAGTTGTTCGTTGACCGCCTGCAAGCGCACTACGAGGGTTTCAGCGGGCGCATGGACGAGAGTTATTCGGTCTGGCAAAAGGAAAGTTTCACCGAGGCGAAGGCCGCCCGCGAGGCGTACAGAAAGGCCATGGTGGAAGGCATCATCGGCGCCGTCATCGCCGGGCTTAGCATCGCGGTGGCCGCCAACAGCGACTCTCGCACAAGCCAGGGCGCGGCTGCTGCGGGGGCGCTGACCAGCGCCGCCCTGATTGCAAAAAGTTTTCAGACCAGGGCCGAGATGAAGGTGCACCGCGACGCCCTTGCCGAACTGGGCGAGTCGATTCACGCCGACCTTGCGCCGCAGGTGATTGAGTTCGAGGACAAGACGGTGGAACTCACCGGCAACGCCGAGCAGCAGTTCAGCCAGTGGCGGGACTATCTGAAGCGCATTTACGAGCAGGAGGCGACGCCGCAAGTCCGGATATAAGCCGGCGATGGTCAATGCCACTGAAAAGAAAATTTCCCTCGCAAGGGAAGCGAGCGCCGGCAGAAAAAAGACAACCGCGCTGATTGCGCTGGCCGCGGCGCTGGCCGCCGCCGCCGTTGTCGCCGTGATGTATCTTGCGCCGCCGGCGCGGGTGGCGGACGACGGCGGCGGCGCCCCGGCCGGCAATGCGGGCGATGCCGGCGACAACGGCGACGCGGCAACTGCCAGAGCATCCTTCAAGCGGCAACTCAAGACCTTTCAGTCGGAAACGGAACCGGCGCTGCTGGCCGCTTCGGTCGCGCGCTGGGCGCCGGACATCAAAGACGACATTCTTGCGCGCAAGGAAAAAGCGCTGCGCGCCTTCAATGCCGGCAACTATCCGTCAGCCGCCGCCTTGTTGCAGGGCGCCGCCGACGCCGCCGCGGGCGCGCTGCAACTCGCCGGGGAGAAGTACCGCGCCGGCATTGACACCGCCACCCGCGCGCTGCGGGCGAACGATGTGGAGGCGGCGCGCGAAGGCATCGCGCTTGCACTCATGCTGAAACCAAACGAAGCCGCCGCGCGCGCGCTGCAATCGCGCATTGAAGTACTGCCGGAAGTCATCCGGCTGCTGGCGCTGGCGGACAGGGCGCTGGCCGAGAACGACCGGCGCGCACGCAGGGCGCATCTTGCGGAAGTCGTGCGCCTGGATCCGGCGCGCGAGGATGTGCGGGCGCAAGTGCAGGCGCTTGCCGCGGACATTGCCGAGCGGGATTTTGCCGCCCACATCGCCGGCGGCATGGACGCCGTCGCCAAACGCGATTTGGGCGGCGCGCTGCAATTCATGAAACAGGCCGAAGCAATCCATCCCGCGCGCGAGGAAGTCGCGCTGTTGCGCCGTGATATCCGGCGGCTGGACCGCGAGATGACGCTGCAAAAACATCTGGCCGCCGCGCGCCGGGCGGCTGACAGCGACGACTGGAACGCCGCCCGCGCCGCCTACGCCAGGGCCGAGGCAGTGGACGGCGCCGACGCCGAGGCGGTTGACGGCGCAAAACTCGCCGCGCAGGTTGTCGGCGCGCACGACGACATCGCCGGTTATCTGGCGCGCCCGCAGCGGCTGTCTTCGGAGAATGTCGCGGCCATGGCCGAAGACGCGGTGCGGCGCGCGCAGTCTTTTTACCGGATAAGCGCCGGCCTTCGCAAACGCGCGCAACAACTGGAAACGCTGATTGCAGACTACGCGGCGCCGGTGCCGGTGGTGGTGCGCTCCGACAACAAGACCACGATTGTGGTGCGCGGTGTCGGCGAAGTGGGCAAAACCCGTGAAAGAACCGTTGACCTGAAACCGGGCACCTACACTTTCGAGGGCAGGCGCGCGGGTTACCGCTCCAAACTGATACAGGTCGAGGTGCGCCCCGGCGCAGGGCCGCCGCAAGTGACGCTGATTTGCGATGAACGGGTTTGACTCGCAACTGCGGCGGGCGCGGGCCAGGCAGCACCGCATTTTCCTGTTCATCGTCTTCGGCGCCGCCGCCGTCGCCGCGGCGCTGGCCATGTTCTGGGTATTGACCCAGGGTGTATCGGTCGTCGTGTCGCCGCAAAAAGCCGATGCCAGGGCCGAGTTGCGGATTCAACGCGGGCCTGGCTTCACGCTGGGCAAAAAAGCCTACGCCTTCGGCGAAGTGGTCATCGAGGTGAGGGCTGCGGGCTTTGTCACCGAGCAGGTCACCGTCGCGGCGGACAAACAAAGCACCTTCATAGAGGTTGCGATGCGCGAGGCGCCGGCCATGCTGCATGTTGCGAGCGCGCCCGAAGACGCCGCCACCCGCTGGTTTCTGGATGGCTCGCTGGTCGCCACCTCGCAAAGTTTGTCAATGCAGATGAAGGCGGGCACGCACACGCTGGTCGTCAATCATCCGCATTACCAAAAAGCCGCGATTGAGGTTTTCGCCGGGCCGGGAGAGGAAGTGCGGCAAAAGGTTCGCCTGCCGCCGCTTGAGGGCCGCCTGCAAATCACCACGCAGCCGCCGGGGGCCGCGGTTTCCATCAACGGCGCGGCGCCGGCGCCGGCCACCGGCTCCCACGCCGTCGCCGGCGGGCGTCATGTCATCGCGGTCAGCCACCCCGGATACAAGAACCTCCGCGACATCGTGGAAATCACCAACACCGGCCATGACATCTCCAGAAACTACCGGTTGTCGCCGCAGGATGCGTTCGTCCGTTTCAATCTGCAGCCACAGGGAGGGCGGCTGATGCTGAACGGCAGGCGCACCGATGGCGCCGGTGCGGTGCGGGTGGATTCCATGCGCCGCCACACGGCCTCCTATTCCATGCCCGGTTATTTTCCGCAGAGCAAGACATTCACATTGCAGCCCGGAGACGAGGAACAAGTGCGGTTCTCGCTGCGCGAGGAAACCGGCGTGATTGAAATCCGCTCAAAGCCGTCCGGCAGCGTGCTGATTGACGGCAAGCAGGCCGGCGCCACGCCGATGACCGTGTCTTTAAGAGCCGTTGAACACGAGATTACCGTCGCCAGGGAAGGCTACCGCAGCGTCACCCGCAAACTCACCCCTTCCGCCTCCGGCGCGAAGAAAATGGATGTGGCGCTGAAGACGGAATTGCAGGCGCGGCTGGCGGAGAGCGCCGCGACCTACAAAAACAGCGTCGGCATGACCTTGCGGCTGTTTGCCAACCCCGGCGTCATCGAGATGGGCGCGCCGCGGCACGAACAGGGCCAGCGCGCCAACGAGTTTCAGAGAACGGCGCGCCTGACGAAGGCTTTTTATGCGTCTTTGCACGAGACGACGGCGGCGCAGTTTGGCCGCTACAAGGCGGCGCCGTCCGCCGGCGGGGCGAACCTCCCCGTCACCGGCGTCACCTGGCTTGAGGCCGCCGCATTTTGCAACTGGCTTAGCGCACGCGAGAAACTGCGGCCTTTTTATGTGCTGCAAAACAACCGCTATCTCGGCATCAACGCCCGCGCCGACGGCTACCGCCTGCTGACCGAGGCGGAATGGGAATGGCTGGCGCGCGGCGCCGGGCGCAGCCGGCAAACCCGTTTCACCTGGGGCGACCAGGCCGCCGTGCCCGCAGGCGCCGGCAATCTCGCCGACCAGTCCGCGCGCGGCGCGCTGAAGATGTATATTCCGAACTACACCGACGGCTTCGGCGAACTGGCGCCGGTGGGAAGTTTTGCCGCCGGCAAGTCCGGCCTGTATGATTTGTCGGGCAATGTCAGCGAATGGGTGCACGATGTGTATTCCCTGATGCCGCCCGCCGCGGACAGCCGCGTGGAGACCAACCCGACGGGGCCGTCCGGCGGCGAATCGCATGTTTTCAAAGGCTCCAACTGGCGTTCCGCCACGCTGACCGAACTGCGGGCGTCTTTCCGTGAGACCTCGGCGGCGGGCAGGGACGACCTGGGCTTTCGTGTGGCAAGATACCTGTATGGAGGTGAAAATGCTGAAAAACAATAAACGGATTTTTTACGCGGTGCTGGCCGCGATGGCCGCCGTCGCCGCCGCGGTTTATCTGGCGGGCGGCGGCTTCGCCTGGACCGCGCCCGCCATCGGCCTCAACTCGCCGACGACCTTTCCGGTGGACATCTGACATGCAGGCCAATCACCGCGACATCTGGGTGAATGTGCTGGTGCTTGCCGGCGTGTTCATCGCGGTGCACCTTGTGTACATCGGGCTGATACGCCCGCAGGCCGAACTCGTCATTGAAGCGGCCCGCCAGGCCGGGCAGTCGGCGCCGCGCAACCTTTTCGTCATTCTGAAGGATCTGGAGCAGGAGATTTGCATCGTGCTGATGTTCTACGGCCTTTACCTGATGGCGGTTCGTTACACGAAACTGGTTTCGCGGCGCTATTTGTTCACCGTGGATTTGCTGCAAGACGCCGGCGCCGACAGAACCGGTCTTGGCAATGTGCTGGAGGAACTGGAAAAACTTCCCGGCCACATCACCGGGACGCCGCTGGTGGAGACATTGAAAGCCAGCCTGCGGCGCTACCTGATTACCCGCGATGTGCAAAACACCTCCGACGCCATCAACGCCAGCGTCGAGGCGCAGGGCGTGCGTCTTGAAGCGGAGAATTCCACGATACGCTATCTGATATGGGCGATTCCGTCGGTCGGGTTTATCGGCACCGTGCGCGGCATCGGCCAGGCGCTGTCGCAGGCCGAGAAGGCGCTCGCAGGCGACATTGCGACGATGACCGACAGCCTCGGCGTCGCCTTCAACTCCACTTTTGTGGCGCTGCTCATCAGCATCTTTCTGATGTTTTTCCTGCACCAGTTGCAGCGCGCGCAAGACGGCGTGCTGGTGGAGACCCAGGCGTATTGTGAGAAATTTCTGCTTAACCGGATCAGTTCATAGGCGCGGCTTTGCGTAAGCGCCGAAAGACCGAAGGCTTCAACCTCGCCTTCCTCGATGTGATGTCATGCGGCCTCGGCGCGGTCATCCTCATTTTCCTGATTGTCAAGCACAATGTGGACAAGGGTTCGGTGGAGGCGGACATTGTGCTGGCGGAACTGGAGACGCTGGAACGGCAGGAGCGGCAACTGCGCCGGCAGGTACGCGAGATTGGCGAGCGCAGCGCCGGCGAGCGCGAACTCGGCGCCGAACTGAAACAAAAGTTGCGCGATATCGAGCGCACCATCGCCTCCCTCGGCCAGCAAATGGCGGCGCAAAAAAGAAAAAACGCGGAGTTGAGGAGCGCGATGGAGAAAGACGCCGCCCGCAAGGCCGCCGATGTCGTGCCGGATGAGTCCGTCGGCGAGGAGCAGTACCTGACGGGGCTGGAAGTGGAGGGCAGGCGGGTGGCGATTGTGGTGGATTACAGCGCCTCCATGACGGATGAAAAACTGGTGGACATCATTGTTCGCAAGAACGGCGGCGACGCGCAAAAAAGAAAAGGCCCGAAATGGCGCAGGACAAAAAAAGCGGTGCGCTGGCTGTTGAACCGCCTGCCGGAGCAGAGCGAGGTGGCGGTCGTCGTGTTCAACGACACTGCCAAAACGCTCGGCGCCGCCGCCTGGAACAACTCGCAAGACCGGGCCGCCATCGGCGCGTTGTTCACGGAGATTGAAAAACTGGTACCCTCCGGCGCCACCAATTTGCAAGCCGGGTTGAATGAACTGCGGAAACTGCGCCCGCAGGCGACGAATATCTACCTGATAACCGACGGTTTGCCGACCAAAGGAGTATCCAAGCCGTCGTTTCTTTCATCGTGCCGCTCCATCTTCGGCACAAGCGGCAATATCTCCGGCGAATGCCGCGAAAGGCTGTTTCGCGCGGCCTTGCAGGGTTCGGCGCCGCGCGGCGGCGCCAAGGTCAATGTCATTTTGTTCCCGCTTGAGGGAGACCCGGCGGCTGCGCCCAACTTCTGGAACTGGGCCGCCGTCACCGGCGGGCTGATGCTGACGCCGGCGGCGGGGTGGCCATGAAGCGCCGCCGCAGAAGCGCCGATATTTTCAGCCTGTCTTTCCTGGATGTGGTCACATGCGGGTTCGGCGCGATTGTCTTGCTGCTGCTGGTGACAAAATCCGGCTTCAGCGTGTCGGACGCCAACACCGATGTCAGCGCGCTGCTGAACCGCGCGTTTCAGACCGAAGACAGCATTCAGCGGTTGTCCGGGCGGCTGGAGCAACTCCGGCGCGAACTGGACGAGAGCAAAGCGCGCAACCGGGATGCGCTGCGCACGCAAAGCGCCCGCGAGGCGGAACTCAAAAAGCAACAGTCTGCGGCGGCGGACCTGAAAAGCGAGCAGAGCGGGCTGGAGGCCGTGCGGGAAACGCAGAAGCGCGCGTCCATCTCGCGCGACACCGCCGACGAGCGCGACCGCGAAGTCGCCGGCATACCGGTGGACAGCAACTATGTGATTTTCATCATTGACACCTCGGGCAGCATGCAGGCGGTCTGGGCGCGCGTGATGCAGACCGTGGAAAACATCCTGGACATTCACCCCAAAGTCCGGGGCTTTCAGATACTCAACGACAACGGCGTCTATCTGATTGGCGCCTATAAGAAAAAGTGGATACCGGACACGCCGCGCAGGAGAAAAAACATACTGAACGCGGTGCGAAGCTGGGGCGCGATTTCCAACAGCAGCCCGGTGGAAGGACTGGAAGTGGCGCTGCGCGACTACGCCGGCAAACACGACAAAATATCCATCTACATCTTCGGCGACGACTACACCGGCCCTTCCTACGATGCCGTCATCAGAACCCTGGAAAGACTGAACACCGACAGAATCAGCGGCAAACCCATCGTCAGGGTGCACGCAATCGGCTTCATCAGCCACCAGAACCACCGCTTTGCAACGCTGATGCGGGAGGTGGCCGGAAAAAACAACGGCGTCTTCCTGGCCCTGCCGCCGTGAGGCGGTTGCCCTGCGCGGCACGGCGGGCGCCGCCTTTGCACCGCCTGCCATTTTCGCCGCTATTGCGCCTATAATGTCTCCGTGCCCCGCCCGGCGAATCTCTTTCCGACTATCTCATGCCAACCGCTGTCGCGAATTGAGAAGCGGACAAGCCGTTGCGCTGAATGGGATGGAGATGTTGCGTATCGGGGGGCAGGGCAGGCACTGAAAAACCGCGCTTGCGAATTACCCGAGATTGACAAAGAAAGTCCCATGGCGACATACAAAGAAACGATTGCATCGCTAATCAGGGCGACGCCATTTGATATAGACACGGATATTCAGGTCAGTGGTCGTCCGCCTTCAATGGCGAGCTCCGAATTTCTCACAAACAAGGAGCAGGGAGATTGGGCCGAGCAGATTGTCTTCAATGCAATCAATGAGGGTTCTGACGAGTACTGCGCCGTCCGGTATGGCCGTGCAAACAGTCTCGCCGCCGGGGATCCGGGCTTTGCCGACTTTTACTCAAGCTACCAGGATGAATTAAACCGCATCGGAAAG
>RKSI01000217.1 GCA_007570905.1 Gammaproteobacteria bacterium | reverse complement strand
CAAACACTATACCAAATTTCCCCGCCTCGTAGCGGGCGCCGAGCCAGCCGGCCTGCACGATGAACACGGCAAAAAACGCCAGCGCCCACCGCCCATAGAACTCAATGCGCTTTTGCGCGCCGTGGAATGAGATTTCGTTCATGGAATCCTCCTTTGGTTGGAAAAACCCCACCATAAAACAAGGCGGTTTCAAGTTAATGTGACTGTGGTCACACTTCGGCAGATTTTTTTTCACCCCGGCCGGAGGGGTGTGCCAACCCCCTCCCCGTTTGACACCCGGGCAAAATGTGTGCCAAACTCCCCCGCATCCGCACCGCAACCGAACCAATGCACATGCCCCCCCACATCCACCCGGCGCAATCTCACCGCCGCTGCGCGCGTTTTTTCGTCACTAGGCCGGGGCGGTTTCTTCACGCGCTGCCGGCGCTGCGCCGCGCTTTTCTCGGCGCGGTGTTTCTGCTTCTGCCGGGGATTGCGATTGCGCAGTTCGACACCTTGGGCTCCAACCCCTCGTCCGGCCCCATTGCCGAGGGGCAGGAGGTGCGCTTCACCATCGTGACGTCCGGGGTTCAGGGCCGGCTTCCGCAGGACGGCTCGTCTTATTTTGCGGCATATGAAATCACCGGGGGGGCCGGGTTTACCACCAATGATTATGGAATTGTGGGCGCCTCGGATTGCCGGTTGACCGGCGCCTTTCCGGGGTGCGATCTCACGGTCCGCCTTCTGATTGATTTGGAACTGGAGGGGAACGAGAGCATGACTTTCCGCTGGACCGGGATTCGGCGGGTGGACAGCGCCGGCCAAACCAGTATGCACGAAACTTTCAGCGCGCCTCTCACCCGCACCTTCACCGTCACGCAGACCCACCCCGCCAGGTTGACCGCCGACAAGAGCACCGCCGCCGAGGGGGAGACGGTGCGTTTCAGCATCATTTCGTCCATTGCCCGCGCCGAGTTGCCGGGGGTGCCGCCGGGCCAGGCTGGCGCGACTTTTTTTGCGGTGTATGAAATCACCGGGGTGGAGCGGGAGGATTATGGTTTTGTCCGCGGCTCGCAATGCCGTCTGACCGGCGCGGTATTTTTGGGATGCACGGTCGACATCCTCCTTCACATCGATACCGATGTGGACGAGGAGAGCCTGGTTTTCCGCTGGACCGGGACCCGCCGGGTGGAAAGCAACGGCCAAAGTGTCACCACGTCCCTCCCCACGCCCCTCACCACAACCGTCACCGTCACGCAGACGCCGCCGCCCACCGTCAGCATTGAAGGCTGTGTTAACAATTCCGGCGACTTCTCAACTTTCGGCTGCAGCCCGGCCGATTCTTGGAGCAGCAGCCTCTCGGTGAGCGAGGGCCAGGCCGTTTTGTTCCGGCTAAATTTCAGCACCTCTTTCCGGGTGCTGGGCGCATTCCGATATGCGGCCACCGGCGCCGGCATCACCACCGCGGACTACGGAGGCTGGGCGGGGGTCCAGGTCAATCCCCCCATCATATCTGAAATTCAAGGTCGTTTTGATGCTTTAGGCTTTAGCGGGGGCTTCTTCATTCTCGATGACAGCCTGAATGAAGGCGAGGAAACGCTGAGCATCGCCATCACCCGGTACGAGGGCGACCTGGTGTCGCCTGGCACCCCCCTCACCATCACCATCGCCGCCTCCGACCCCACCACCGTCAGCATCGCCCGCAAGGCCGGCGAGAGCGGGTCGGTGGATGAGCGCGGCGGCCAGGCCAGGTTCACCGTCACCCTGGCCGGCGGCGTCCCCACCGCGCCCGTGATGGTGCCGTTCACCATCACCGATGTGCCGGTGCCGCAGGCCATCACCGCCCCCAGCGTCGCCGCCCCCAAATCGCCGCTGAGCATCCCGGCCGGGCAGACCAGCGGCGAGATTGTCGTCACCGCCGGCAGTGATGGCGTTTTGGAACCCAACGGGCGGTTCACCATCGCCCTGGACGCCCCGGATGACGACGGCAACGGCGGCCCCACTGGCGGCGGCGGCGGCGGCATTGCTCTGGGCGCCGGCAACAACCAGCTCACCGTCACCATCGTGGACAGCGCCGTCCTCACTTTCGAGGCGCTGACGGCCACCGGCACGTCGCCCATCGGGGGGCAGGTGCCCCAGGTGAATGAGCCCGGCACCGCCCAATTCCGCGTTTACTACGAGGGCGGCAACCCGGCCCCCGGCGGCGCCGCCCAGAGCGTCACCGTGAGCTACGCCATCAGCGGCACTGTCGCCGCCGCCGACTACAGCGACGCCGGCGGCGGCAGTTTCACCTTTGACACCAAAGCCAGCGCCGCCGCGCGCACTTTCAGCATCTCGGTGGTGGAAGACACGCTTGCCGAGGTCGACGAGACGCTCACCGTCACCCTCACCGGCGCCACCATCGGCGTCGGCACAATCAGCATCAATCCGGAGTTCAATCAAGGCAGCGTCACCATCCCGGCCAACGACGGCTTAAACTTTTCCGTCCGGTTTGTCGAGTTTTATCAAATCCCCAATACCAACCCGGTTGAAAACGCCTCCCGGGAGATTAGCGAAATTAACGAGGGGGAGCGGGCCGGCATCGAGGTATGCGCCCGCGGCGGCGTGCAGTTCTCCGCCGACGCGCTGGTGGTCTTCCAAGTCGCCGGCAGCGCCACCCGCGGCGCCGGCGCCGACTACACCCTGCCCCGGGCCAATGAAAATATCATCGGAAACCTCCCCGATGGAATCCCCCCGGTCCCGGCCAATCGGGAGGGCTATGTCATCAACAGAAACGAGTTCCCCTGCATTGAGGTCATCGCCGGGGGGAGCACACTTCCCCTTGTCATCCGCGCTGACGGCGACCACGAGGGCCCTGAGACCATCACCGCCGTCGTCACCCGGGTGTCCTTGTCCGGCGCCAACTTTCCCACCACCATCGGCGCCCGCTCCACCCTCACCATCCGCCGCTCGGACCCGCTCACCCTCTCGGCCGATGTCTGCACGCAGCCGCCGCCGGCCGCATGCGATGTTGCCGCCACTCCCAGCGTTGCGGAGGGCGCGCCGTTTTATGTGGTCCTGTCCCCGGACGAGGCCGGCCAGGGCCTCGGCACCGACATCACCGTCAACTACGCCATCAGCGGCGGCGATGAATTCGAGGCCGCCGACGTCACCGGCGACAACCCCGGCGCCTTCACCCTGGCCGCCGGCACCCCGCCCAACATGCGCCGCTTCGCCATCACCGTCGCCAGCGACGGTCTCGCCGAGGGGCCCGAACTGCTCACCGTCACCCTCACCTCCGCAACAAGCGCCGGCGAGGTGGGCATCAACACCGCCAACGACGAGCACCAGGTCCTGGTGCCGGCCAACGGCGGCATTCGCTATACCATCGCCCCGGTCGCGGCCGAGGCCGCCGAGGGCGCCACCGCCCAATTCACCTTTAGCGCGTTTGGCGACTTTGTCTTCGGGCCGCAGCCGGTTGCCGTCCCTTATATCGCCCGCGGCACATTTGAATTTGAAGAGGCCCTCCGCGGCATAACCGGACGTGTACAAAACGGCGAAACCATTCGGAACTTCCTTATTAGCGGCTGTCCGCCGGCCGGCGCCAGCGAGTCCATCCGCGGCCGCTGCTCCGGCATCCTGGACATTGCCATTCCCGCCGACGACATGGTGGAAAACGACGAGACGCTGAGCCTCCACGTCGGCGGAAGCCCCACAAACTTTGCCGCCGTCACCATCACCGACGCCACCGGCCTCGCCGTCTCCATCGCCGCCCCCGACGAGGAAGTGGCCGAGGGCGACGCCGCCGAATTCGCGCTCAGTTTCAACCTCGCCGCCGGCGCCACCTTGGCCGAGGAGGTGGAGGTTTCATACATTTTCAGCGGCGCCGCCGTCACCGATGGCGGCGGCACCGTCACCATCGCCGCCGGGGAGGATGACGGCACCATCAGCATCGCCGTCCCCGACGACAACCTCAACGAGGCCGCCTCCGCCCTCACCGTCACCCTGAGTGCCACCGAAGACTATGTCGTCGCCGCCGATGCCGGCGAGGCCGAGGCCACCGTCGCCGCCTCCGACCCCACCACCGTGACCATCACCAAGACCGCCCCGTCCGCCAACACCATCACCGAGGCCGGCGACGGCACCAACGCCGCCGATGTCACTTTCAATGTCGCCCTTTCCGGCGGCCTGCGCACCGGCGCCATCACCGTGCCGGTGTCTTTCGGCGGCCTGACCGACGGCGAATACGACATCCTCGCGCCGGCCCTGGGCGATTACGACAACGACCCGGCCACCGGCGACACCGCCCCGCCGGCCGCCGCCACCGGCCTCACCCTCACCTTTGCCGTGGACGGCAGCCAGACCGCCACCGACGCGCAGACCGTCACCGTCAACCTGAACGGCGATTCCCTGAACGAGGCCGCCGAGACTTTCACCCTCACCGGCGCCGCCGCCGGCGCCGAGGGCCTGCGCATCGCCGTCGGCGGCATCGCCTACGCCGACGGCGGCAACGCCGCCTCCATCAGCGTCACCGACGACGACGCCATCACCTATTCCGTCGCCGACGCCACCGCGGTCACCGAAGGCGACGCCGGCGATGCGGCGGTGAATATGCGCTTTGTGGTGTCCTTGTCCGGCGCCTCGGCCGGCGATGTGACCATTCCGTACACCCTGGCCGGCAGCGCCACCGGCGGCAGCGACTACGCCACGCCGAATCCGCTCAGCCTCACCATCGCCGCCGGCGCCACCACCGCCAATCTGGACCTCAGCATCACCCACGACGACATCAACGAGGCCGCGGAAACCATCATCGTCACCTTGCAGCCGGCGACGCACGCCAGTTTCAGCAAGGGCGCCGCGGCCGGCGCGGTGATGCTCAGCGCCGCCGACGGCGCCAACACCGCCACCGGCGCCATCACCGACGACGACGGCGTGACCCTCACCCTGTCCGGCGGCGGCGATGTGGGCGAGGGCGCTGCCGTCCTCATCACCGTCACCCTCAGCAGCGCGGCCGCGGACAACGGCATGATTACGGTGAACTACACCCTCGCCGGCAGCGCCGACGCCAACGACAACGACGCCGAGGCCGCCGACTACGCCGACGCCGCCGGCGGCAGCATCACCATCGACTCGGCGCGCGCCAACCTGCTGGAAGTGACGCGCATCGGCAGCGCCGACGTCAGCACCACCAGGGTGCTGCAGGGCGGCTTCACCATCGGCATAAACAACGACGAGCTGAACGAGGGCGACGAGCTTTTCGAGGTGCGCGTCGCCGCCACCGGCACCACCCTGCCCGGCACCGTCACCATCAACGAGGGCCCGCGGACCGTGACCATCAAGGACGCGGCCGCGGACGCCATCGCCGTCACCATCGCCAAGCACGCCCCAAGCGGCAACTCTGTGGACGAGGAGGCCGGCGCCACTTTCCGCGTCACCCTGTCCTCCACCGGCAACGCCGTGCGCACCGCCGATGTGGTGGTGCCGTTCACCGTCACCGGCCTGGACAACGAGGAATTCCAAATCACCGCCCCGGCCGGCATCCTGGCAACCGCCACCGGCGGCAGCCTGACTTTCCCGGCCCCGGACCCGTCCGCCACGCCGCGTGCGCACCAGCAATGTGTTCGTGCCGTTCACCTTCGGCGGCACGCTCAGCAACGCCGAATACGCCATCACCTCCACGCTGGACGCCGACAACGACCCGTCCACCGCCGCCGTGGTCCCCGCCGCCTCCGCCATCGGCGGCGTGGTCTCCTTCGGCACCGCCGGCACGCCCCTGGCCGCCGAGCATGTGGATGTCACCGTCGACCTCACGGGCGACGCCCTCAACGAGGCCACCGAGACCCTCATCCTCACCGGCACCGCCGCCGGCGCCTCCGGCCTGCGCGTGGCCGCCGGCGGCGGCGCTATCGCCTACGCCGGCTCCGGCGGCAATGCCGCGACGCTCAGCGTGAGCGACGACGACCCCATCACCGTGACCATGGCGCGCACCAGCCCGGCCGGGAGCGGCAATGTGGACGAGGGCGCGACCGTCGTGTTCACCGTCAGATTTGCCGATGCCGACGGCAACCCCGCCGCCTCCGCCGCCGCCATCAACATCCCGTGGTCCACCACGCTCGCCACCCAAAACCAGAATCCCGGCCAGGCCGCCAACAGCGCAAGCAATCCCGACCTGACCGCCGCCGGCGTCACGCCCACCGGCCCCGGCGCGCTGTCCGGCACGTTGGCCGTCGCCGCCGGCCAATCCCGCGGCCGGATTCGCATCACCGCCAACAACGACGGCCTGGCCGAGGGCGTGGAAACTTTCACCCTGGCCCTCGGCACCCCGGCCCCGCAAACCGGCGCCGGCGCCGCCACGCTGTCCGGCGGCGCGCAGTCGGTGAATGTGGGCATCGCCGCCAACGCCGCCATCGCCCATTTGGTCACCGCCACCCCCGGTGCCGCCGTCACCGAGGGCGGCAACGCGGTGTTCACGCTCCGCCTGCCGGCCGTCACCGGCGCCAACGCGCGCGCCGCACCGCTGACCGTGGCCTACACGCTCGGCGGCACGACCACCGCCGGCACAAGTTCCACCGGCGACTACACCGACATCGCCACCAAAACCGTCACCTTCCCGGCCACCGGCGCCGGTTCCACCGAGCAGACCGTCACCGTCACCACCCGCAACGACGACCTCAACGAAGCCACCGAGATGCTCACCCTGACCCTCGGCGCAATCACCGACGCCGCATCGTTCGACGCCATCGGCCGCGCCGGCGTCTCCAGCACCGCGGTCGCGGTGGCCGTCAATGACAACGACCCGGTCACCTACGCCATCGCCGATGCCCCGGCGGTCACCGAGGGCGACACCGACGATGCGGCGCTGAGCATGCGCTTTGTGGTGTCGCTGTCCGGCGCCTCGGAGGGGACCGTCACCATTCCCTACGCCCTGGCCGGCAGCGCCACCGGCGGCAGCGACTACGCCACGCCGAATCCGCTCAGCATCACCGTCGCCGCCGGCGCCACCACCGCCAATCTGGACCTCAGCATCACCCACGACGCCCTGAACGAGGATGCGGAGACCGTCACCGTCACCCTGCGCGACGAGAACCACGCCAGTTTCAGCAAGGGCGCCGCGGCCGGCGCCGTCACCCGCGACGAGACCGACGGCGCCGACACCGCCAGAGGCACCATTAACGACGACGACGACATCACTGTCACCCTGGCCGACGCCGCCGACATCAACGAGGGCGCCACCGCCAATTTTGCGGTGAGCCTGGGCCACGCCAGCGCGACCGATGTGATGGTGGACTACACCGCCTCCATCAGCCGCGGCGCCGGCACCGCCACCATCACGCCAAGCGGCGGGCAGACCCTGACCATCACCGCCGGGCAGACCGGCGGCACCATTGCCATCCGCGCCAACGGCACCAACACCGTGAATAGCGGCACGCGCACGATTACGGTGCGCATCACCGCCGTGCGCGGCGCGGCCGGCGGTGCAAGCATCAGCGCCACCGACTCCCACGACTCGCTTGTCACCTACCGCGAGCATGACCGCAACTTCTCGGTCGCGGTGAACGCCGCCGGCGGCAAGACCGTCGACCGCGACCAGGCCGCCGCCGGCGTGCAGGTGAACGAGGGCGACACCGTCTACTTCACCATCACCCTGGCCGGCGCCGCGCCCACCGAGAGCGCCACCGTGCGCTGGGA
>RKSI01000188.1 GCA_007570905.1 Gammaproteobacteria bacterium | reverse complement strand
TGGCCGCCCAGGTTCAGGGCCAAGCCGGGGGCGGCCAGGCCGCGGGCCGGGTCGAGGCGGCGGGCGATGACCGGCACCGACAGCGCCGCCGTCGCCCGGTTCAGGGCCGTGGCCGCCTGCTCCATGCGCTGTGTGCGCGCCACCGGGTCGTCGCTGGAGACGGGCACCGTGGCGGTGTTTTGGCTCATGGTCATGCTCACCATGGCCGTGCCGCCGTCGGCGGCGGCCATCGCCGAAGTCAAGGTGACGGTCAACGCGCCGCTTTCGGCGACAGTGACATCGGCGGGGATGGCCACGGCGACGCTGCCAGTGAGACCGCCGGCGGCGATGGTCAGCGGGCTGGCGGGCATGATGTTGGCCGGGGGGATGGTCGCGGGTTCGCCGTCCACGGTCAGGGCGACGGTGTAGGAGAGCGTGACGGCGGCCATGGATGGGTTGCTCATGGTCGCGGTGAAGCGGGCCGTGCGGCCGGTGAAGGCCCGGTCCGCATCGGCGGCGATGCTGACGGTGATGTCATCGGCGGTGTCGGTGCTGATGGTCAAGGTGGGCGTGCCGGTGACCATGACCTCGACCGTGCCGGCGGATGTGGCGGTGAAATCGCCGGGGCTCAAGGGGATCTCCTCATCGCTTTCGCTGATGTCGTCGTTGATGGCGGCGAGGGTGAGCATGCCGCTGGTCGTGCCGACGGGGATGGACGCCGCCATGCCGGCGGCAATGTCGCCGTTGTCGGCGTTGACGTAGGAGAGCGTCACCGGGGCGGTGTGCGTACCGCCGGTCAAAGCGACGGTGATGCCGGTGGAGACGGAGGCGCCTTCGGCGACGGTGGCGCTGCCGGACAAGGTGGCGGTGATGGGGTCGTCGTCGGCGATGGTGACGCGCAGGGGGGTCGGCACACTGGCCTCGCCGTTGGCGGTGGCGTCGGCCCGGTCGGCTTCGGCGATGCGGAAGGCGATGGCGAAGGTCTCGTCCGCCTCGTTCCGGTCGTCGCCTTCGATGCCGACCATGAAGGTCTGGCTGGCGTCGGTGCCGCTGAAGCTGAGCGTACCGCCGGGCGCGCTGCCGCTGCTGAAGTCGGCGGCGTCGGCGGTATGGCTGCCGGTGATGTCCACGGCCCAGGTGACCACCAGGTCGGTGCTGGGCATGATGGCCGGCCCGGTGCGGGTCAGGGTGTAAGTGGTGTCGGCGTCGGCGTCGCCCTCGTCAATGCTGCTCGTCGGGCTGGCGAGCGTAAAGACATGCGCGGCATCCAGGAAATTCACCGTCACCTGCGCGCTAGACGGCGTACCCAGGGTGACGCTGCCGCTGACATCGGGGGGCGTCACCGCGCCCAGGGCGACGGTCACGGTCTGGGCGGGGTCGTTTCTGCCCAGCGCATCGCTTTGCGGCAGGTCCAGGCTGAAGTCCACGCCGAGGGAACCGCCGCGGATGGTCGCCATGCCGCTGGCGATGCCGGTCACATCGTAGTTGCCGCTGCTGGCGACGGTGTAAGGCACGGCGATGTCCGCCGCCGAACCGGCGCTGGCGCCCGTGAAGGTGAGGGTGAACCGCGCCGTCTGGCCCTCGTTGACGGCGGCCGGGGCGCCGGCGGCGCGGGCGATGGAAACCGTAATGGGATCGCTGGCGGCGATGGCGAAGACGGTTTCGTCGCCGGTGGTGCCGCTCAGGCCGGTCTCTTCGACTATGGTGACGCTGCCGTGCGCGCCGGTGACTTGCGCGGCGGCGATGCGGAGCACGAAGGTCTCCGCCGCTTCGTTCAAGTTGTCGGCGACAAGCTCCAGGGTAATGGCGCCGGTGGCGACTCCGCCGGCGGCGGTGATGTCAATGCCGCCGCCGCTGGTGTCCATGAGGTCGGCGCCCACGCCGCTGACGATGGCGTCCACATCGTCGCCGGCGGTGGTGTTGGCCAGGGTGTAGGCGACACGGATGTCGCGGCTGGGAACGGCGCCCAAATCCACGGTCGCCATCGCGTTGCCGCCCTCGCTGACTGCGGTGACGGCGGTGGTGCTGAGGCGGATGGCGTCGTCGTCGGTAATCGTCACCGTGGTGGAGGCCGGGAAACTAATGCCGCCGTTCGCGGTGGACACGCTCATGGCGGCGTCGGCGAGGGTGATGGCGAAAGTCTCGTCCGGTTCGTTCAGGTTGTCGCCGGCGATGCCGATGGCGAAGGTGGCCTCGGTGGCGCTGCCGCTGAAAGACAGCGTACCGCCGGTCGTCGGGACGCTGCCGCCGCTGAAGTCGGCGTCGGTGGCGGTATGGCTGCCGGTGATGTCCGCGGCCCAGGTGATGAGCAAGGTGCCGGTGAGCGCGGTGTCGGTGTTGCGCGTCAGGGTGTATTGCGTGTTGGCGTCCTCGTCGCTCTCGTCAATCGCCGCGGTCGGGGTCAAGGTGAAGACGTGCCGGGCGGTGATGAAGCTCACCGCGACATCGCCGGTCTCGTCGCCGCTGGTGCCGCTGATGGCGACATTGCCGCCGCCGCTGCCGGCGGTGGGGGCGGTGAGGGTGACGGTCAGCGTCTGGTTGGGGTCGCCCGAGCCCAGGTTGTCGTCGTTGGGCAGGGGCAAACTGAGGGTGTGGGTTGTCCCGGTGCGCGCGGGAATGGTGAAACTGCCGTCGGCTACGCTGTATGAGCCGCTGCTGGCGACGGTATATGGCACGGTGATGGGGGCGACCGAGCCGGAAGATGCGCCGGCCAGCGTGATGACGAACTCGGCGGTGCCGCCTTCGTCCACCGGAGAAGTGACGGCATCGGCGATGCTGAGCGTGATGTCGTCGCTCTCGGCGATAGTGGCGACGGCGGTGGCGGTGGCGATTACGGGGCTGCTGAAGTCGGTGGGGCCGCTGGGG
>RKSI01000060.1 GCA_007570905.1 Gammaproteobacteria bacterium | reverse complement strand
TGTCAGAGGCCGATGGTGACGGCCTTGGTCTCGGTGTAGTTGTCGAGAACCGCCTCGCCCATCTCGCGGCCCCAGCCGGACTGCTTGTAGCCTCCGAACGGCAGCGCCGAGTCGAAGATGTTGTAGCAGTTGACCCACACGGTGCCGGCGCGCAGTTGCGCGGCGAGCGTGTGCGCCTTGCTGACATCGCGCGTCCAGATGCCGGCGGCAAGGCCATAAACGGTGTCATTGGCGCGGCGCACCAGTTCCTCGTCCATGCCCTTGAACGGCATCGCCGTGACGACGGGACCGAAGATCTCCTCCTGGTTGACCTTCATGTCCTGTTTGGTGTCCACCAGCACCGTCGGCTCGATGAAGTAGCCGGCGCCGTCTTTCTTGCGGCCTCCGGTCGCGGCGCGCGCGCCTTCGGCGGCGCCGGCTTCGAGATAGCCCGAGACGCGCTCGTGCTGAATCTTGGAAACCATCGGCCCCATTTCGGTCTCTGGGTCGAGGCCCGGGCCGACCTTGATCTTCGACGCCGCCTCGGAGACGCCCTCGACGACCTTGTCAAAGATCTTGTCGGAGGCGTAGAGGCGCGAACCGGCGCAGCAGCACTGGCCGTGGTTGAAGAAGATCGCGTTGGCGGCGCCGGGAATAGCGGTGTCGAGGTCGGCGTCGTCGAGCACGATGTTCGGCGACTTGCCGCCCAGTTCAAGCGACACCTTTTTCAGGTCCGCAGCCGCGGCCTTGACTATCAGGCGCCCGACTTCGGTTGAGCCGGTGAAGGCCACCTTGTCCACGCCGGAATGCGACGCCAGCGCGGCGCCGGCGGTCTCGCCGAAACCGGTGACGATGTTCACGACGCCGTCGGGAATGCCCGCTTCCTGCAGCACCTCGCCGAGCCGCAGCGCCGACAGCGGCGTTTCTTCCGCGACCTTAAGCACCACGGTGCAACCGGTGGCCAGCGCCGGGGCGAGTTTCCACGCCGCCATCAGCAGCGGGAAATTCCACGGAATAATCTGGCCGACCACGCCGACCGGTTCGGGCCTGGTGTAGGAGTGGTAACTCGCGCCGGGCGTGTAGAGCACCGACAGCGGTATCGTCTGCCCGTGCATCTTGGTCGCCCAACCCGACATGTAATGGAACATGTCAGCCGCCAGCGGCACATCGGCGACGCGCGCGATGGTGATGGGCTTGCCGTTGTCGAGAGATTCCAGTTCGGCGAATTCATCGAGGTTGTCGAGTATCAAGTCGCCGACCCGCGAAATCATCCTGCCGCGCGCCGACGGCGTCATTGCCGGCCACGCGCCGGATTCAAACGCCTTGCGCGCCGCCTTGACGGCGCGGTCGATGTCCTCGGCCTCGCCTTCTGCGACATGCGCGATGACTTCCTCGGTGGCCGGGTTGACCACCTCGAAGGTTTTGCCAGACGCCGACGGCATCCACTGGCCGCCTATCAGCATCTTTCTTGGCTCCTGGATGAACCGTCGCGTGTAGCTTTCCAGTTCAACCGCTTCTGCTGTTGCACTCATAGTGTCTCCTCCATAGGGTTGGGTTGATTCTGTTCGGGGCGCTCTCTATGTTTGCCGCTCCCCTTCCATATGATGGCTGGAATGAACCGGCTTCATCAGCGCATTGGAAATCAGTGCCAGAAACAGCAGGAACGCCATCAGATACATTGTACTATTATACAGGCCCGGCGTCGGGTCTATCGTGCCGGGCGGCGCGATTTCAAGCAGTTTGGCCAGCGTAACGGTCTTTTTCTCTATCAGCAGGTCCAATTGGCCGATGCCCGCGCCGAAGGTCTCGGCGAACTTCTCGGGGCTGATTTTCGCCGCCATCTCGTGAATCGCGTCGCTCAGCGAGTACTGGCGCAGCGTGGTGATGGCGAGCGGGCCGAAAATGCCGGCGGCGCTCCAGGCCGTCAGCAGCCGCCCGTGTATGCCGCCGACATGGTGCGTGCCGAAGATGTCGGCCAGGTAGGCGGGAATGGTCGCAAAGCCGCCGCCGTAGAAAGTGAAGATTATCATCGTCGCCGCGTAGAATAACACCAGCCAGAACACCGCCGGGTTGACGCTGACCTGGTGCGCGGTGTACGGCACCGACAGGTAAAGCAGGATGCCGCCGACGAAAAAGATCCAGTAGGTGTTTTTGCGCCCGATGTAATCGGACGAACCGGCCCACAGCAGACGACCTATCATGTTGAAAACGCTGATCATCAGCACATATGCGGCGGCGAAGGCGCCGTCCACGATGTTGGGCAGCGTGGTGCCGAAAATCTCGACGACCATGGTCTTGGCGACGCCGATGACGCCGATGCCCGCCGTCACATTGAAGCACAGCACTATCCACAGTTGCCAGAATTGCGGGGTTTTCAGCGCCTGGTCGATGTGCACATTTTCATGCGTCATCATTTTTTTGGCGGCGGCCTCGGCGCTCGGCGGCGTCCACCCCTCCGGTTTCCAGTCCTTCGCCGGCAGCCGGTAACTCAGCGCGGCGACTATCATCACCGCGAAGTAAATCAGCCCCATCACAAGAAAGGTGCCGGCGGCGCCGACCGAACCGGTGCCGAGCAGGTACACGCCGGCGTCGCCGGGAACTATCATGTTGGCCACCTCGCCGGCGCCGACGACGACGACTTCTTTCATCTCGCCGCCAATCTCGACGAAACGCCGGCCCGCCTCGGTCACCAGTTCCATGTCGGCGACCGGGCCGAGGTAGTCGGGCGCGCGGTAGAATTTGGTCAGGAAATACTCTTTCAGCGGCGTCGCCAGCATCGCGCCGCCGCCGAAGCCCATGATGGCCATGCCGGTCGCCATGCCGCGGCGGTCGGGAAACCAGCGTATCAGCGTGCTGACCGGCGACACATAGCCCAGCCCCAGGCCGGCGCCGCCGATGACGCCGTAGCCGAGATACACCAGCCACAACTGGTGCGTCAGGATGCCGAGGCTGCCGACCAGGTAGCCGCCGCCCCAGCAACTGGCGGCGACGATGCCGACAGTGCGCGGGCCGACTTCCTCAAGCCATTTGCCGGCGAACGCCGCGGCCAGTCCGAGAGCCAGGATGGAGACGGTGAAAATCCACACGACTTCGCCGAGCGACCAGTCGTCGGCGCTGGAAGCGGCCACGCCCACCACTTTTGTCAGCGCCGGGTTGTAGATGCTCCACGCATAGACCGAGCCGATGCACAGGTGGATGCCCATAGATGCCGGCGGCACCCGCCAGCGGTTGAAGCCCGGCCCGGCGATGATGCTCTCCTTGGAGAAAAATCCGCTCATTGAGTTGTCCCGTCGGGTGGCGAACCCCCCGAAAAGGCATATAGATTAGCACATATTGCAGGCGGTGTACACGGGCGGCGCAACGGGCCTTGCGGCGTGCCTGGCGGGCCTTGTGACGGGCGCTGTGGCGTGCCTGGCGGCGGGCGGCGCGGCCATCATCGGCACTGCGCCGGGCTGCGGGCAGGCACGCTGCATTGCGGCGCCCGGCGGCGGAAACCGGCCCTACGCAGGCGCCGCCAGCGCGGCTACATGGGCGGTGGCGGAGGCGGCGAGGCCGGGCAGGCTGTAGCCGCCTTCCAGCAGTGACACAAGGCGTCCGCCGCAGTGTTCGTCGGCCAGTTCGCGGACGATGCGCGTCAGGCGCGTGAAGCCGTCGTCGGTGATGTCAAAGCAGCCGAGCAAATCGTCCTTGCGGCTGTCAAACCCCGCCGACACCAGCACCAGGTCGGGCCGGAAGCGGTGCGCCGCCGGCAGCAGAAAGCGCTCGAAGGCGGCGATGATGTCGGCGTCTTGCGCGCCGCAGTCCAGATGGACATTGATGTTATAGCCCCGCCCGCGGCCTTCGCCCTTGCGCGCCGGGCTGCCGGTGCCGGGGTAGGCGCGGGCATCGTGGGTGGAGAAGAACAGCACCGACGGGTCTTCATAGAACGCGGCCTCGGTGCCGTTGCCGTGGTGGTAGTCCCAATCCACAATCAGGATTTTTCCGAGGCCGTATTGCTTTTGCGCGTAACGGGCGGCGATGGCCACCGTGTTGTAGAAGCAAAAGCCCTCCTCGCGCCCGGTGTTCAGCGCGTGGTGGCCGGGCGGGCGGGTCGCGCAGAACACGCGCGCCGCGCCCCCGTCGCAGACCGCGCGCACGCCGGCGATGCCGGCGCCGACGGCGCGCAGCGCGACCTCGTGCGAACGGCCGTAAAGGCCGCGGATTTGGCGGAGATGCTCTTGTGTATGAACCGCCAGCACCGCGGGATCCACATCGGTGGCGGGCGCCAGCGCCGCGGTCTTTGCCAGCAGGCCGCCTTGTTCCAGGCCGGCGATGACCGCCCGGTAGCGCGCCGGTGATTCGGGGTGGCCCTCTTCCAGCCAGTGCTCGACAAACAGCGGGTCGGTCACAACCGCCGCGGCACGGCGTGCGCCTGCGGCGCCGGCGCGACCGCCGCCCGCCGCCGCCGCGATGATGGAACTTGCCGCCATGCCCAAAAAACGCCTCCTGTTCATCAAAACCGGCCTGTCGCTGTCGCGCGGCGGGCGCGGTTCAACCTGGCTTGCGCGTCAGTTCAACGCGGGCCGCAGTCGTCTTGTGGAGCTTGTTTCGCCGCATGTTTTCTCCGCCAAGTGGTTGAAATAGCGCGAGTATTTGCCCCGCAACGGCGAGGCTGGACAAGCGCGTCTTCGTGCTATAATACACCGCATTACCTATTTCTATTTGGAGGCAATTCAATGTCAACAACCATCACACGCCGCGGATTTCTGGCTTCGGGAGTAGCCGCTGCTGCGGCGCTGAAGTTGCGGCCCGCTTTCGCCGAAGACGACGGCCAGGCGTGGCGCGAGGTGCGCGAATTTCTTTTCCAGGACAGGCCGGTGCTCGACGGCAGCGACTTCGTCAAACTGGAGGCGCCGGTTCGCCCGGCCAACGGCGGCGATGTGTCGGTGCGGATTGTTCCCGCCGCGCCGCAAAGGGACGACTACTTCATCCGCAAGCACTACCTCGTGGTGGACAAAAACCCGTCGCCGGTCGGCGGCGTGTTCACGCTGTCGCCGCGCAACGGCACGGCGGAAATCGGCACCCGCATCCGCGTCAACGAATACAGCCATGTGCGCGTGATTTCCGAAACCAACCGCGGCGAACTGTTTATGAACAAAGCGTTCGTCAAGGCGTCCGGCGGCTGTTCGGCGCCGCCGATGGACAATGACCCGATGGCGAAACTGACGATGGGCCGCATGGAACTGGCGCGCAAGGGCGCCGCAGGCGACGGCGACGCGCGCGGCTTTCAGTTGTCGGTGCTGCACCCCAACAATTCCGGGATGCAGATGGACCAGATATCCATGCTCTTCATTCCGCCGCACTACATTGAGACCGTGGAGATTGCCAACGCCGACGGCGAGCAGGTGTTCGCGGTGAAGGGCGACATCACTTTCAGCCAGAACCCCAGTTTTGATTTCTCCTACAAGCCGAAGCGGGACGACGACATCCTGCAGGCGAAGGCGGTGGATTCCCGCCAGAAAATCTACACCGCGACCTGGCCGGTTTCATCCGCCTGAAACCGGCCCGCAACCGGGGGCGGCATCGGCGGCGGCAACATGGAACTGCTTGCGGCGCAAGGCAAAATCATCACGGCGCTGATGCTGTTCGTGCAGTCCATGACCGGCACCGTCGGCATAAACTTCGAGGCGCCGGAAATCCGCGTCATCCCGCAGACCGAACTGGCGCGCATGGCCTGCGGCGGGCGGGACTGCAATGTCTATGGCTGGTTTTCCAACATCGACAAGCGCGTCTATCTGGCCGACAGCCAGGACTTCATCAACAACCCGCACGCGCGCAGCGTGCTGCTGCACGAACTGGTTCATTATGTGCAGCACCAGATGCAGGCGCCGACGATGGTCAACGACTGCCTGACCTGGAAAGCGCGCGAATTGCAGGCCTACGACATTCAGTATGAATGGTTGCGCCGCCACCGCGTGCGCACGCCGACGCTGTCGTATAACACCGTGCTGATCAACTTCGAGAACATCCGCTGCCC
>RKSI01000215.1 GCA_007570905.1 Gammaproteobacteria bacterium | reverse complement strand
ATGCGCGACATTCTGGAATCGACGAACAGCGGAACCTCGGCAAGATTTCGGAGTTTGCCCCAGCGTGTCCCGCTTTCCCGGAATCCCTGCGCGAGATTCTGCAAAGTGCTTTCATAGTGGGATTTGTCCATGATAACCAGGCCGCGATGTTTTTCCTCAGCCTGCCCCTTGCTGCGGGAGTGAATTCTTCTCAACCTGAGATCAAAGCGGTTGCAGATTTCCTCAAAGGCGTATTTCATCGGGTCTTGAGGGGCGACGGCCTGTTTATGCACTGCAACAGCAAACAGGCAGACGCTTTTGTGAGCGCCGGAAAGAATATCAAGGGTGCGTTTAATGGTGGCGAGGCGGTCGTTCCGACGCATCATTTTCCAAGGCCGGACTTTTCCACTGGCCATGCCGGAAGCGTGCAACTCGGCGGTTTCCGGGTTATCCAGGTTCAAGTCGCGGACGAAGCCGTCGATTTTTTTAATGAGGTGGTATATTTGCCGCTCAAACACGGCAACGCCGGCGAGAATGAAATAAGTCTCTTTGGGATTTTTGATGGATCCGGAGCCGTCTATGTAAAGCAAATACATTGCTTGCCTCGTTGTGCGGCAGGAGCAGGGAGAAGTTGAAAAATGCAGCCGGGTGGGGGCCTTGCCCCAGCGAACCAGTGAAACCGACAGTTCTCCCGACCGCACGCACAAGATACACCATTTCTGCCGCCGATGCAAGATATTGTTTGATGCCGGGACACTCCGGGCTTTGCCTGTCAGTGCCAAGCGCTCTATTTCCCCGGCGGACATCGGCAACCCCCTTTGTTCATTGCATCTTCCCTGCCCAAAGGCTGTGAAAACGCCTGTTTTCAATGGATTGCTCCCGGATTTCGCCAATCAGGGCATTTCTGCTTTGGTTTGGCGCCGCTTGCGGGCGGGGGTCAGGCGAATTCGGCGACCACCGGGGCGTGGTCGGAGGGGCGGTCCCAGCCGCGCGGGGTTTTGTCAACGGCGCATGACAGGCAGCGTTCGGCGAGGCGGGCGCCGGCCAGCAGCAGGTCTATTCGCAGGCCGCGGTTGCGCTCGAAGTCGCCGCCGCGGTAGTCCCACCAGGAAAACGCCGCGTCGTCGGGGTGTTCAAACAGGCGGAAAGTGTCCACCAGGCCCAACTGCATCAACGCGGCCAGCGCCTCGCGTTCCGGGTCGCTGCACAGGATGCGCCCGCGCCATTTTTCCGGGTCGTGCACATCGCCGTCGCCCGGCGCGATGTTGAAGTCGCCGAGCACCACGCAGTCGGGGTTTGCCGCCAGTTCGCCCTCAATGAAGGCGCGCACGGCGGCCAGCCACTGCAGTTTGTGCGCGTATTTGTCCGACCCGACTTCCTGGCCGTTGACCACATACAGGTTCAGCACGCGCACGCCGCCCAATGTCATCGCAAGCGCGCGTTTCTCCGGCGGGCCGGGCAGCGCGATGTCGGCGGTGATGTCGGCGGCCTCGCCGCGGTACAGAAAGGCGACGCCGTTGTAAGATTTCTGCCCGGAGAAGGCGGCGCGGTAGCCCGCCGCCTCAATATCGGCCAGCGGGAAGTCGCCGTCCTGAACCTTGGTTTCCTGCAGCGCCAGCACATCCACCGGCGTGGCGCCGAGCCAATCCAGAACATGCGCCAGGCGCGCGCGCAGCGAATTGACATTCCACGAGGCGATTTTCACCGCGCCGCCGAATCAGATGTCGAGGTTGCTGACCGCGAGTGCGTTTTGCTCGATGAACTCGCGCCGCGGCTCGACTTCGCCGCCCATAAGCGTCGAGAAAATGCCGTCGGGGTCGGCGCCGTCGGGTATCTGCACCTGCATCAGGCGGCGGCTGGCGGGGTCCATCGTCGTCTCCCACAGTTGCTCCGGGTTCATCTCGCCCAGCCCCTTGTAGCGCTGTATGGAAAGGCCCTTCTGCGCCTGCGCGAACAGCCAGTCCACCGCCTGGTCAAAGCGTTCGGCCTGCTCGCGCGCATCGCCGCGCACAACGCAGGCGCCGTCGGCCGGCAACTGCCACAGGCGCGCCGCCAGTTTGCGGATGGCGGCGAAGTCGTCGGACTGAAAGAACGCCTTGTGGATGGTGTCGGTTCTCTCGTGGCCGTGCAGATTCTTCCTGATGAGCAGGCGGAAGTCGTCCTCGCCGGGCTGCATTTCCAGCGTCCAGGCGGCACCCGCCGGCTGCGCCTCGTTCAGGCCGCGTTGCAGTTGGCCGAGCCACTTGTCCAAAGCCGCGGCGTCCTGCTCGCCGCCTTCCGCCAGCGGCTCGGTGAACAGCATTTGTTGCAGCACTTCCTCGTCGTGGCGCCGGGCGAGGCGCTGCAGGCGTTTGCGCGCCGCCAGGTATTCCTGCACCAGGCCGGCCAGCGCGCTGTTTTCCAGCAGGCATTTGCCGTTGCCGTCGCTGATTTCGGCGCCGTCCATTGCCATCTCCCACAGGTCAAGGTCGAGTTCGTCGTCGTCTTTCAGATATTTGATGCTCTTGCCCTTCCTGATTTTGTAGAGCGGCGGCAGGCCGATGTAGAGGTTGCCGTTGTCCACCAGTTCGCGCATATGGCGGAAGAAAAAAGTCAGCAGCAGCGTGCGGATGTGCGAGCCGTCCACATCGGCGTCGGTCATGATGATGATGCGGTGGTAGCGCAGTTTCTGCGGGTCGTATTCGTCCTTGATGCCGCAGCCGAGCGCGGTAATCAGCGTGCCGATTTCAACCGACGACAGCATCTTGTCAAGGCGCGCCCTTTCCACATTCAGGATCTTGCCTTTCAGCGGCAGCACCGCCTGCGTTCTGCGGTCGCGCGCCTGCTTGGCCGAGCCGCCGGCGGAGTCGCCCTCAACCAGAAACAGTTCGCATTTGGCCGGGTCTTTCTCCTGGCAGTCGGCGAGTTTGCCGGGCAGGCCGGCGATGTCGAGCAGGCCCTTGCGGCGGGTGATTTCGCGCGCCTTGCGCGCCGCCTCGCGGGCGCGCGCGGCCTCGATGATCTTGCCGACGATGGCCTTCGCTTCCGCCGGCTTCTCGAGCAGGAAGTCGTGCAGGCGCTGCGACAGCAGCGACTCGACGACGCCGCGCACTTCCGACGAGACCAGTTTCTCCTTTGTCTGCGACGAGAACTTGGGGTCGGCGAGTTTCACCGACACCACGGCGGTCAGGCCCTCGCGCGCGTCTTCGCCGGCCATTGATATTTTCTCCTTGCCGGCGATGCCTTCCTTGTCGAGATACTGGTTCAGCGTGCGCGTCAGCGCGGCGCGAAAGCCCGACAGGTGCGTGCCGCCGTCGCGCTGCGGGATGTTGTTGGTGTAGCAGTGAATGTTATCGACATAACTGTCGTTCCACTGCATCGCAACTTCTACACCGATGCCGTCCTGTTCGGTGGCGAAGTGGAACACCGTCGGATGCAGCATCGTGCGGCTGCGGTCGAGCCAGGCGACGAACGCCTCGACACCGCCCTCGTAGCAGAAGCGGTCTTCCCTGCCGCAGCGGTGGTCTTTCAGGTGAATAGAGACGCCGGAGTTCAGGAACGCGAGTTCGCGCAGGCGGGTTGTCAGCGTTTCGTAGTGGAACTCGGTGGCGCCGAACACTTTTTTGCTGGGGATGAAACGCACCGAGGTGCCGGTCTTGCCGTTGACGCCGGCGCGCTCCTTGATCGGGTGCTGCGGGTCGCCCATTGAGTAGGCCTGCTCGTAGATTTTGCCGTTGCGCCAGACCGTCAGTTCGAGGTGTTCGGACAGCGCGTTGACGACCGACACGCCGACGCCGTGCAGGCCGCCGGAGACCTTGTAGGAGTTTTCGTCAAACTTGCCGCCGGCGTGCAGCGTCGTCATGATGACTTCCGCCGCCGAGCGGCCCTCTTCGGGGTGGATGTCCACCGGGATGCCGCGGCCGTCGTCGCTGATGGTGGCCGCGCCCTGCTCGTCTATCAGAACTTCAATGTTGTTGCAGTAGCCGGCGAGCGCCTCGTCCACCGAATTGTCCACGACCTCAAAGATCATCCGGTGCAGGCCGGTGCCGTCGTCGGTGTCCCCGATATACATGCCGGGGCGCTTGCGGACGGCCTCAAGGCCCTTCAGAACCTTGATGTTGGAGGAATCATATGACATCTGGTCGGGCGTCGGATTGGGTGTTGGATTTGGCATTGAGTCTGGCGCTGAATCTGGCATTGAATCGGGCATTCAGTATTTTAGCGCGGAACGGGGTTGCAATCAAGCAAAAACAGCGTTGATTTGTGCGCGGCTGGTGCGCGTTGTGTGCCCGCTGTACGCAGGTTGTGCGCGCGAAATTGGGCGGGTATTGTGTCGCCGGATGATTGGGCTATTCACCGTTGCTTTTCCCCGCGACGGAAGGCTGCATCTCTTGCATCTGCTGGCTGCGTTCCGTGTCGCCCGCCGCATCTTCGTCTGTCTTTCTTGGCGGCATCGGCTGCTCGCGTCTCTCGAAATCCGCTTGGCATTTCGCGCATCTTTTGATGTCGGGCATCGCCAGCACGCGGGTTTGCGGGATGGGTATGCCGCAAATAATGCATTTGCGGCGGAAAATGCGGTCCGTCTGCTGAATTTCCTCAAATTCCGACGAACTTTCCGCTTCTTTTGCCGATACCGACTGAATCTCGGTCACTGTTCCCTGTTTCAGATGAAACACCTTCATTTCAGACCATGGTGATAAATCCAGCCCGTTTTCAGTTTGCGTAACGATGGTCTGCTGTTCGAGGCGTTTTAGCTCGCCGAGAGCCCATTTGCGGTGCCTGGCGTCCAGTTCGGAGGCTAAATCATCAATCAGAACAATGCTTTCGCGGTCGTGGGTGCGGGCAAAGTGCCGCACCTGCGCCAGCGTCAGGACCAGCGCGATGACCTTCTGCTGGCCGCGCGATGCGGTGCTTTTCGCCGGCTGGCCGTCCCAGGTCAGGTGCATGTCGGCGCGGTGAGGGCCGAAGCGGGTGGCGCCCATCTCGCGGTCGGCCGGGTAACTTTCCTCCAGCACATCGGCCAAATCGCGGTCGGCGGGCCAGCCGCGGTCGTATTCAATAATCAATTCCTTGCCGGGCTTGAGTTCCGACAGGAAATCGCGCACCACCGTGCGCCACGAGTGGAAATACTCGCTGCGGCTTTCATCCAGTTCGGCGGCGTATTCGATAATCTGCCCGTCCCACTGCTCGGGGCGGGATTGCGGGCGGCGCTGTTTCAGCAGCGCATTGCGCTGTTGCAGGCAGCGGCGGTAGCGGTTCCAGCATTCAACAAATCCCGGTTTCACATGAAACACACCCCAATCCAGGAAGCGCCGCCTCTCCGACGAACCGCCCTGCACCAGCAGGTGGCTGTCCGGATGGAACGCCCGCACCGGGAACAGCGCCGCGGCCTCGGCAAAACCGCCGCCGCTGTTGCCGTTGACGGTCACCACGGTCTTGCCGTCGCGCTCCTTTTGCACCGACAACTTCTGGTCGCTGCCGTTTTGCTCCAGCGTCGCGCCAATCAGCAGGCTGTCCTGCTGCAATTTAATCAGGTCGGTCTTGCGGTTGCTGCGAAAGCTGTGGCCGGTGGAGAGGATGTCAAAGCCCTCAAGTACCGTGGTCTTGCCGCTGCCGTTGTCGCCCACCAGGAAGTTGATTCCCTCGGACAACTCAAGCCGGGCCTGCGCGATATTACGCAGGTTTTTGATGAAAATAGAGGTTACAGGCACTTCGGGGGCACTTCTAATGACACTTCAGGGGCACTTGCAGGGGCGCTCACAGGCGCAGCGGCATCACGACATATTCCTCTGACTCCGAGCCTTCGGCCACGATGCGAACGCCGCTGCTGGAATCGCGGATTTGCATGATGACGGTCTCGGTGTCCAGCGTTCGGAACACATCGGCCAGGTAATTGGTGTTGAAGCCGATGTCCAGCGGGTCGCCCTGATAGTCTATCTTTTGCTCTATCAGGGCCTGCTCGCCTTCGGGGTTTTCAACTTCCAGTTTCAGCAGGCCGGCGGAAAAACCCAGTTTGGCGCTGCTGCTCTTGGCGTCGGCGATGGCGCCGGCCCAGGTCAGCGATTTCATCGTGTCGTC
>RKSI01000036.1 GCA_007570905.1 Gammaproteobacteria bacterium | reverse complement strand
CGACCAGCAGGTCGCGCACATTCGGCGTCAGTTTCATCTCCAGGAACAACTTCGAGATTTCATCGCACAGCGGCTTGTGGACGCTGTCGTAGCGGCGCGCGCCCCTGGTCAGCGAACGCAGGTGCAGTTCGCGCATTCTCTCGAAATGCTGCTCAATCTCGTCGAGGTCAAACTCGGCGTCGTCGTAGTCCGGGTTCTCGCCCTGCGCGTAGACGTCCTCCTGGCCCTCTTCGCACTCCTCCTCCAGCCAGAAGCCGGTGAAGATGTCCTCCAGTTTCAACTCGCCCTTGCGGTAGAGGTCGTAGCACTCCAGCAGCAGCGCGATGGCGGGCGGGAAACGGCTGAGTTCGTTCAGCACCTCGTCCAGGCCGTTCTCGATGCGCCTGGCCAGTTTAATCTCGCCCTTGCGGTCGAGCAGGTTGACGGTGCCCATCTCGCGCATGTACATCCGCACCGGGTCGGTGGTGCGGCCAATCTCGCTGCTGACATTGGCGAGCAGGACGGCGGCCTCCTCGGTCGCCAGGTCGTCCGCCGCCTCTTCGGACATCAACAGGTTGTCGGCGGGCGCCTTCTCGAGGACCTTGATCCCCATGTCGTTGATCATCCGGATGATGTCTTCAATCTGGTCCGGGTCAACGATGTCTTCCGGCAGATGGTCGCTGACCTCGGTGTAGGTCAGAAAGCCCTGATCCTTGCCCTTGGCGATCAGTTCCTTGTTCAGTCCCGACTGTGTTTTCCTGCTTGCGGCCATGGTCTCCTCCCGTTGGCTCGAATTGAGCGGTAACGGCTTATTTTATCACAGGCGCGGCAGGGCGGCGGCGCGGCTCGCCCGGACGCGGGCCGGGGGCCGCCGGTTCAGGCCTTTTTCAGCGCGAGCAATCTCGTCTGCAACTGCCCGAGTTGGCGGCGGTCGCGTTCATCGGGGGCGTTTTTGGCCGCCAGTTCGGCGATTTCGCGCTTGAGGCCCTGCGCCTCGAGGTCTCTTTCAAGGCGGTTCATCGCGCCCAGAAACTCGCTCTTGCGGTCCACCTCCGCCGCCGCCGGTTCCGCCAGCAGCCGCCGGAAAGCCTGTTCCTCGTCGGTGTCGCGGTAGAGTTCCAGCACGCCCGCGGTCGTCGCCGGCTTGTGTTGCCTGATTTTCTCGACGAGGTCGGCGAGCAGCCGCGCGCCGCGCTCATCAAGACGGCGAATGTCGCCGGCGTCCAGCGCCAATTCGCCCCACTCGCAGGCTTCGGCCAGTTGCGGCTGCTCCAGCAGCGAGCGCACGGCGATGCGTATTCTTGAGTAGCGCACGCCGCCGCCGCGCGGCGCGGCGCGGCGCGCCGGCGGCCTCGCCTGCGGCGGCGCGGTTTTCAAACTGTCGGCGGAAACGCCGACCTTGTCCGCCAGTTGCCCGAACATCAAGTCGCGGAACACGCCGCCGCGCGGCAACTGCTCAATCAGAGGTTTCAGCCTGCTGACCAGCGCCGCCGCCGCCGCCGGGTCAGACAAATCCAGCCCGGCGGCGTGATGACGGAACAGAAACGCCGCCAGCGGCAGCGCGTCGCCGCCGGCCTCGGTGAACGCATCGCCGCCGTTGTCGCGCACAAAGCTGTCCGGATCGTGGCCTTCGGGCAGAAACATGAAGGTCATCTCGCGCCCGTCGCTGAACACCGGCAGCGCCTGTTCGGCGGCGCGCGCCGCGGCCTCGCCGCCGGCGCGGTCGCCGTCAAAGCAGAACACGATGTGCGGCGTCACCCGGAACAGCGCCTGCACCTGCGCCCGCGTCGTCGCGGTGCCGAGCGTCGCCACCGCGTTGCGCACGCCGTGCTGCGCCAGCGACACGACATCCATATAGCCCTCGACGACGACGATGCGGTCGAAGCCGCGCGCCTGTTTCAGTTCATACAGGCCGTATAGCGTCTCGCGTTTCCTGAACACCGGACTTTCCGACGAGTTCAGATACTTCGCCGCGCCCTCGCGCCCGGGCAGCAGGCGCCCGCCGAAGGCGACGCTGCGCCCGCGCCCGTCGCGTATCGGAAACATCGCGCGGTCGCGGAAGCGCTCGTAGGGGCCATGCTCGCCCCTGGACAGCAGGCCGGCCTCCAGCAGCAGCGCCTCGTCGTAGCCGGCGCCGAAACATTTTTTCAGGTGGCCGGACGCGGGCGGCGCGTAGCCCAGGCCGAAGGCCGCCTGCGTCTCCGGCGACAGGCCGCGCGAGCGGAAATAGTTGGCCGCCTCGATGTGGTCACCGAGTTGCGCGCGGTAATAGCGCGCCGCAAGGTCGAGCGCTTCAAGCAGTTTTTTGAAGCGCGCCGTGCCGCGCGACGGGCCGCCGCCGCCCTCGCGCGGCACCTCAAGGCCGCACTGTTCGGCCAGCATCTCGACCGCCTCGACGAACTGCAGGCGCTGGTGCTCCATCAGGAACTGAATCACGCTGCCGCCGGCGCCGCAGCCGAAACAGTGGTAGAACTGCTTGTCGGCGTTGACCTTGAACGACGGCGTTTTCTCGTCGTGAAACGGGCAGCACGCGACATGCTCCCTGCCGCGCCGCTGCAGCGGCACATAGCGGTTGATCACCTCGACGATGTCAACCCGCGCCAGCAGGCCGTCGATGAACGCGGCGGGGATTCTGCCGGGCATCGCGCGGCGGGCGCGTCAGGCGGCCCGCATCAGGCTCGCCATCAGGGTGCTGAGTTCGGCGGCTTTCGGCTTGACCAGCCAGAAACGCGACAGGTAGGCGGAGAAATCGTCCGCCACTTGCCGCCCCCATTCGCTGCCGGTCTTGCCGGCGTAGTGCGTGAGCAGCGAATACAGGTAGTTGCGCTGGCGTTCCATGCCCTCGACATTCATGCGGAAAGTCTCGACCAGTTCGTGGTTGTAACAATCGCTGAAAGC
>RKSI01000153.1 GCA_007570905.1 Gammaproteobacteria bacterium | reverse complement strand
CGAGAAGTCGCCGATGGTCAGCACGCGCACGCTGTCGTCGTATTTCTCGCCGAACAGCGCGACGGCGCCCCTGTCGAGCGCCTCCTGCTTCGGCATCCATTCGGTCTCGGCGGCGATGTTGTCGCGTATCTTTTCATTGACGAGGCGCTCGATGTCGCGCAGTTCACCGCCGCCGACCGCCTCGCCGTGCGAGAAGTCAAAACGCAGCCGCTCAGCCGCGACCAGCGAGCCTTTCTGCTCGACATGCGCGCCGAGCACCTGTTTCAGCGCCGCGTGCAGCAGATGCGTGGCCGAATGGTTGCGGACGATGGCGGCGCGGCGCGCGGCGTCCACCCGCGCCTGCATCGTCTCGCCCGACCCGCAGCGCCCGCGCTCGACGACGCCGATGTGCCGGTTGAAACGCCCCGCCTTGCGCGTGTCCTCAACGCGGAACTCGCCGTGCGCGCCGCTCAGCAGGCCGCTGTCGCCGACCTGGCCGCCGGCTTCGGCGTAAAACGGCGTGTTGTCGAGTATCACCGCGCCGCGCTCGCCGCTCTCCAGCGCCTCGACCGCCTCGCCGCCGCGCGACATCGCAATCACGCGCCCGCTGTCTTGCAGCGTGTCATAGCCGCTGAACGAATGCTCGCCCTCGACCGGCGCCGGCGTATCCTCTTCCATCGCAAAGCGGCTGGCGCGCCGGGCGCGGTCTTTTTGACGGCGCATCAGGCGCTCGAAGCCGTCGTAGTCCAGCGCGAGGTTTTTCTCGCGCGCGATGTCGGCGGTCAGGTCCACCGGAAAGCCGTAGGTGTCGTACAACTTGAATACCAAATCGCCCGGCAACTCCCCCGGCAACTCGCCCGACGACAGCCCCGCCATGTTCTCCTCCAGCACCGCGAGGCCCTGGCTTAAGGTCTCGCCAAAGCGCTCCTCCTCGTCGCGCAGCATCGCGGCGACGCGCGTTTGCGCCTGCGCCAGTTCCGGGAAGGCGTCGCCCATTCGCGCCGCCAGCGGCTTGACCAGGCGGTAAAAAAACGCCTCGTCCATTCCCAACTTGCGGCCATGGCGCAGCGCGCGGCGGATGATGCGGCGCAGCACATAACCGCGGCCCTCGTTTGACGGCACGACGCCGTCGGTCATCAGGAAACTGCACGAGCGGATATGGTCGGCGATGACTTTCAGTGATGAAGACGGCGCGCCGGCGCTTGCGCCCGCGAGGTTGGCGACTTCCTGAATCAGGCCGCGGAACAAATCGGTGGCGTAATTGTCGCTGGCGCCCTGCAACACCGCGGCGAGGCGTTCAAGCCCCATGCCGGTATCCACCGACGGTTTCGGCAGCGGGCGCAATTCGCCGTCGGCGCCGCGCTCGTGCTGCATGAACACCAGGTTCCACAACTCCACATAGCGGTCGCCGTCGCTGTCGTCCGAGCCGGGCGGCCCGCCGGCGACGCCGGCGCCGTGGTCGTAGAAAATCTCGGTGCACGGCCCGCACGGCCCGACCTCGCCCATCGTCCAGAAATTGTCGGCGCCGCCGATCCGGGCAAAGCGCGATTCGGCGACGCCGATCTGGTTCAGCCAGATTTCGGCGGCCTCGTCGTCGTCTTCGTACACCGTCACCCACAACTTTTCCGGCGGCAGTCCGGCGACGCCGGTCACGAATTCCCAGGCGTAGGCGATGGCCTCGCACTTGAAGTAGTCGCCGAAACTGAAGTTGCCGAGCATCTCGAAGAAGGTGTGGTGCCTCGCCGTGTAGCCGACATTCTCCAGGTCGTTGTGCTTGCCGCCGGCGCGCACGCAACGCTGGCTGCTGACGGCGCGCGGATACGGCGCCTGTTCCCTGCCGAGAAAGATGTCCTTGAACTGCACCATGCCGGCATTGGTGAACAGCAGCGTCGGGTCGTTGGCCGGCACCAGCGGACTCGAAGGCACAACGGCGTGCCCTTTGGCCTCGAAAAAATCAAGGAAGGAACGCCGGATTTCAGATGTGGTTTTCATCGTTCAAACACGAAGGCAACCAGTCATTTTACCAAATCCGGCGCAAAACGCCGCGCTGAGCCCATAATGGAAGCTTCCCCCTCTTCCCGCGCAGAGCACTCCGTCTCTTGATTGTTTCTCCGCTGTCCTGCAACCTCTCTATTCCGGAAACAAAGTTTTCAGAACCCCAAAAGCCGCAAACCAAACGGAAAAGCACAACCTCAAGGAAAAGCCAGTTGCTCTCCCGCATTGCGGCTGATGTCGAAATGGCCGGACTCGGGTTTTCTGCTTTCTTTCCATCTGGCATGGACGCAATATTCAAAAAGTTCTTTTTTGCTGTTGCGCTTTCTGACCACCCGGCTTCCGATACTGGAAAACCCGAGCAATTTCAGGGAATCCTTCAGCAGTTCATCCGTGCGCACCTGCACCCCGTAGAAACTGGAATTGCCGACGATGTATGAAAGCGCCGCGCCTTTTCTCAAACCCTTCTGCAGGCATTGAAAGTGCAGGTGCATATCATGGAAGTACTTCCAGACATAGTTTGCCATCAGCAAGGCGTTTTTCCTTTCGGTTTCCAGAATTTTCGAGGCGGCCCGTTGCAATGATTGCGGGAGTTCAACCCCGTCGGCCTCCCATCCCTGAAGCCGGCTGGTCGCAACGCCCCATGTTCCGCCAATCGCCCTCCAGTCCAGCTCACCGGCCTCGCGGGCCGTATTGAGAAACTTCGTCCAGTACATGTAAGGGCGAAGTTCACGGATATAACTTATCCGGTTGGGGTACGGGGGGGATGTGACCACATGCGAATACTTCATGCCGTCCATGCAGCCAATCTCCCGCGAATCGGCGAAATACGCGCCCGCCGAGCCGGCCGGATTTGTGCCGGCGCTCTTGATAATCGCACCGGCAATCTTCCGGTAAAGGGATTCAA
>RKSI01000127.1 GCA_007570905.1 Gammaproteobacteria bacterium | reverse complement strand
ATCATGAACCTCGCCATGCCGCCTTCGGCAACCGCGCCGCCGCCCGACAAACGCACGCCTATAGGGTCGTTGTCGCCGATGTCATAACGGGCGGAGGCGCCATCCGCGCGAACCGCCTGGCCGCCCTCGCGCGCGAGCGCCAACACGACGGTCTCGGTGCCCTCGTTGAAGTTGTCGTCGGTGATGTCCAGCGTCACTTCCGCGCGCGTTGAACCGGCGGCGATGACGCTCGCGTAGGTCATCGCCGCCGGCTGGCCCGCGGCGATGCCGGCGCCGGTGTAATCCACGCCGCGCACCGCGCTGCCCTGCAGCGTCCAGTGAACGGTCGTGGCATCGCTTTGCACGCCGGCCAAAGCGATAAGGAAGACCGCCTGCCCGCCTTCCGGCGCCGAGGCGGCCTGCGCGGCGACGCCGACGCTGGCGCTGTCGCGGGCGATGCGGCCTTCGCGTTCCTGCGCGCCCGGCGCAAACCGGAGACCGGCGGCGGCCGTCAGGCGCATCAGGTAATGCTCCGTCGGTTCATCCGTCTCGGCGTCCTCCGCGTAGCGC
This sequence comes from Gammaproteobacteria bacterium, assembly GCA_007570905.1. Taxonomy (GTDB): domain Bacteria; phylum Pseudomonadota; class Gammaproteobacteria; order Poriferisulfidales; family Oxydemutatoraceae; genus Oxydemutator. Next base: position 2,331 of record RKSI01000127.1, on the reverse strand, counting down.
AGTGAAACGCGCGCCTCGGTGTCGCCCGCCGCGATGGTCGCGCTGCCGGTAATCGGGAAATTGACGAAGGGCGCGCCCTGCGCGTCGGCAAAGTCCGCGGGCGCGGCGCTGCTTGCGCCGGGCCGTGTCGCCGAAACCACCTGCCAGGCCACCGCAACGGCGTCGGTGCGGGCGCGGTCAATCTGTATCCGCCAGGTTTGCGTGCTGCCCTCGCCGGCGTCACTATCAGGCTCCACGAGGGCGGCCACCGGCAGGTTGGCGCTGCTTTCCACATTGCCCGACACCGTCAATGTGCCGGCGCCGCCGGCAAACTGCGTCATCCCGGCGTTGCCGTCGGCGTCGGTCAGATTCGAGAAGGTGACATCGTACGACTCGCGCCCCTCCGCCTCGTTGTCGTCGCAAAAGACGAGAGAAACCTCGGCGCTGTTGGCGCCCGGTTCAAATGTCACAGTGCCGCCGGGAAATCCGCCGAGCGCGGTCACCGCGTCCGGGCCGCAGAAGTCCTGCGGCTCAACATCGTCGTCGCCGGTGGCCGCGCTGGCCGTCACCACCCAGGTTGCCGTCACCTGCCGCGTGTGCGCGATTGATCCGGCAATCGCCAACCGGATGACGGCGGGCGTGGCGGCGCCTTCCTGCGCGTCGTTCGGGGCCGCCGCCGACACGCTGCGCGACGGAACCTCCAGTGCGACGGCGACCACGGTGGAATCATCCGTCAGCGTGTCGCCGTCCGTCACCGTCAGCCGGAAGTACAGCACCGGCGGCACCAGATTGTTGTCCACCAGCCGTTGGATGTCCGCCAGCCCGACGCTGAAGGTCGCGGTGGCGGCGTTGTCGTTGGTCAGCGCCAGATAGCGGAAATTGCCGGGGGCGACTTCGGCGGCGCCGTCGGCGGCCGAGGCAACCTGCCGCCAGCGCCAGGTCAATTCACCGCCGCCGCCGGCGTTGGCGCTGCCGCTGCCGTCCAGCATCACCGTGTCACCAGGACCTGGACGCGCGGGGCTGAAGACGGCCGCCGCCGTCGGTGCGCTGTCGTCGCCGTGCACAATGGTGACCTCGCGCGACTCGCCGGTCTCGCCGCCGCTGTCCATCGCCACCACCCGGTGCCGGTACTCCGTGATGCCGCCTATGGTTTGCTGTTGCGGCACGGTGATGGTGGTTACGCGCGCCGGCGTCACCCCGGCGAGGGCGAAGAAATCGCCGCTGCCCGGTTCCGTGCTCCAGCGGTAATTCGAGTCGTTCAACAAGGTGCCGTCGTCAAAGTCGGAGGCGATGGCCGTCAATTCAATCCGCTGTCCGTCGCGCACCGTCAGCCGGAAACTGTCACGAGCCGGGCCTCCCAGGGCCGCCGCTTCGCGGACGATTACCGTGACATCGCCGGTGACGCGGACAAAGGGCGGAATCGGCCTGTCGGTGTCGCGGAACCGGACAGTGATGACATCGGTCGCGGTGGATGCCATCGCGTCAACCCTGCTCGAGGTTACAGTCAGGCGAAAGTGGTAATCGCCGGTGGCGCGCACATCCGGAGTAATAAAGGCGGCGGCGATGCCGTTTGTCACGACGCCGTCTGCGCCGGCAATCTCGCCGAGATACGCAGGGTCGGCGGCGGGCACGGCGGCGGCGTTGGCCGCGGCGGACGCCACCTGTTGCCATTGATAGCGCAGTTGGCCGGGCGGCCCGGTCTCTTCGGGGGAGCGGGTTACGCTGGCGGTCAGCGGATATGGCTGGTTCTGGAAATTGCCGGCGCCGAAGTCGTCGTCGGCGGTCATCACAATCGGCGCCGGCAGCGGCTGGTCGCTGGGCAGGATGCGGACGGTCGCGCTCGTAACGCCGAGGCTGATGCTTCCTCCCGCCGCGGTGACCGGCTGGCCGAGGGTGACCACCAGCGTCTCGGTGGTCTCGGCGATGCTGTCGGCGGATGCCCGAAGGAAAAATGCGCCGAGCGTCGCCCCGGCGGGGATGACCACCGTGTCCGCGGCGCCCGTTACCGCGCTGCCGTCCACCCGCACCAGTTGGTAATCATCGCCGCCGGCGCCGGCGCTGCCCGCCGTTACCGTGTACGGCACCGCCACCGGCGCGGACGGAAACAGCGGGGCCGTCCCTTGCCGCGGTGTCACCACCACTACCAGCGTCGCCGTGTTGTTCGCATCGGGCGTTTCCGCAATGTCAATACCGGCCAGGGGAATCTGGCCGTCCAGCGCCCGGATGTTGACCGCGACGGGATCGTTCGCGGCTATGTTCACCGTCGCGGTGGCGGTGGAAATGCCGTCGCCGGCGCCGCCGGTGCGAACCAGCGACAGCGTCAGCGTCTCGGTGCTCTCGTTGAAGGCGTCG
>RKSI01000043.1 GCA_007570905.1 Gammaproteobacteria bacterium | reverse complement strand
GCGGGGCCGGCGGCGGGGGGGGGCAGGGGGTAGGGGACACGGAGTGCGCGGGTGGGGATGGCGCCCAAAGCCGCGGTCACCGGGGCGTGGCCGCCCAGTTCCAGCGTGCAGCGGGTCAGGTTGGCGGCCGCCTGGCGGGCCAGCAGCATGCCGACCGGAATCGAGCCAGTGAACGACAATTTGCGCACCGCCGGGCGGGCCAGCAGCCCCTCGGAAATCATCGCCGGGTCGCCGTATACCAGGTTCAACACGCCATCCGGCAAACCGGCGTCGGCGAAGGCTTCGGCCATGCGCGCCGCGGTTGCCGGAGTTTCCTCGGCCGCTTTAAGAATCACCGAACAGCCGGCGGCCAACGCCGGGGCCAGTTTGCGCGCCGGCAGGATGGCCGGGAAATTCCAGGCGGTGAACGCCGCCACCACGCCGACCGGCTCCGGGGCGGTGTGCTGGCGCACCTGGCCGGGGCGCTCCGGGTAGTCGCGGTGGCCCAACTGACCGGCCTGTTCGCCATACCAGCGCAGCGTGTCCACCGCGCGCGCCAGTTCAAGGCGCGCCTCATTCAGCGGCTTGCCCTGTTCCAGCGTGATCACGCGGGCGATGTCTTCGGTGCGAGATTGCAGCACACCGGCGGCGGCGGCCAGCACTTCGCCGCGCCGGGTTGCGGGCGTGGCGCGCCAGTTCGCAAAGCCGTCGGCGGCGGCGGCCACCGCGTCGTCCAGGTCGCGCTGTTCGGCGCAGGCGAAATGCCCGATGACCTCGCCGTCGGCCGGGTTGATGACCTCGCCGCTGCGCCCTGTGGCGCCGTCCCGCCATTGGCCGCCGATCAGCAGGCGGGTGTCGCCATATGCGGTGTTGTTCATGTTGTTCAACTCTCCTTCAGGTGTGAGATTTCAGTTTCAGATGCAGCGCCCGCCGTCCACCGCCAGGCAGGTGCCGGTGATCATCCCGGCCTCGTCGGAAGCCAGATAGACCGCGGCCGCGCCCAGGTCGTCGCCGGTCACCAGTTTGCCGAGCGGGATGCCGGCCATATACTTGGCGCGATTGTCCGGCGTGTCCTGGCCGCCCATGAACTCGGCCAACATCGGCGTATCGCCGGCCGCCGGGCACAGCGCGTTGACGCGAATGTTGAACTCGGCCAACTCCATCGCCAAGCCTTTGGTGAAGGTGACCACCGCGCCCTTGGTGGCCGCATAGGTGACCAGGTTGGGGCGCGGGGTCAAGGCGATGCCCGAGGCGGTGTTGATGATGGCACCGCCGCCCTGGCGCTTCATCACCGGCAGCGCGCAGCGGCAGCCGACAAACACCCCCCGCACATTGATGTCATAAAGGGCGTCGTAGGCCTCATCCGTGGTGTCTTCCAGCGCCGTCGGCCGCTGGCCGATGCCGGCGTTGTTGACCAGGATATCGAGGCGGCCGTAGCGCTCCACGGCCGCATCCACCGCCGCCTGCACCTGCGCGGGGTCGGTGACATCCACGGCGGCGAACCGAACCTCCCCCGGCGATTGGTCGAGGGCGCGGGCGGTTTCCCGGCCTTTGTCGGCATCACGGTCGGTCAGCAGCACGCGGGCGCCGGCGGCGCAAAAATGCTTAACGATGCCGGCGCCGAACCCGGAGGCGCCGCCGGTTACAATGGCGGTTTTGTTTTGCAGTCGCATGAGAAGATCCTGGCAGGGTATGGAAACAAGGTGCGGGTACCGCCATGCCAATACGCCAAGGCCGGCGGCCAAACCGCGGTTATCATAACACGCAAACGCCGGGTCATGCGCTTGTTTGTGTGACGCCGCCGGCTACGAATCCAGCATGCCTTCGCGGACGATGAAGTCGCTGATGGCGTCCAGCGACTCGCCGGTTTTCATGTTGGCGAATACGAACGGTTTGTCGCCGCGCATTCGGGCGGCGTCGCGGCGCATGACTTCGAGGGAGGCGCCGACATGTTCGGCCAGGTCGATTTTGTTGATGATCAGCAAATCAGAGCGGGTGATGCCGGGGCCGCCTTTGCGGGGGATTTTGTCGCCGGCCGACACATCGATCACATAAATCGCCAGGTCCGCCAGTTCCGGGCTGAAGGTGGCGCTCAGGTTGTCGCCGCCGCTTTCAATCAGCGCCAGTTGCAAGTTCGGGAAACGCCGCGCTAAATCGTCGAGCGCGGCCAGGTTCATGGAGGCATCTTCGCGGATGGCGGTGTGCGGGCAGCCGCCGGTTTCCACGCCGATGATGCGCTCCTCGGCCAACGCCTGCGAGCGGGTCAGGAACAATGCGTCTTCGCGGGTGTAGATGTCGTTGGTCACCACCGCGATTTGGTAGCGCCCGCGCAGGCGCTTGCACAATGCATCGACTAACGCGGTCTTGCCGGAGCCGACCGGCCCGCCGATGCCGACCCGCAGGTAATCGCGCGCCGTGGTTGCCGAAGTCATGAGCGAAACAGGCGGGTGTGCTGGGTTTCGTGCAGCGCGCCGGCGAGGCCCAAGCCGGGCGCGGTCATGCCGAGGCGGTCATCGCCGCAGTCCAACGCGCGGGCCACGCGCGCCGGCACCGCATCGCCCAGCGCGCGAAACAGGCGCTGGCCGGCGGTCTGGCCAAGCGGAATGAGTTTGACCGCCGCCGCCACCTGCCCCTCGCACCACGACCACAGGTAGCCGGCCACGGCGTCCCTGGCGCCGATGTTCCAGCACACGCTCAGCCAACTAAAGGCGGCGGCATAACTCAACGGAGTCAGCGGCCCGGCCTCGGCCGGCGGCGGCAGCGCGCAGCCCAGGTCGCGGGCCAGGCGGGCCAGCGCCTGCCCCTTGATGCGGTCTTCGCGCAATGACTCGGCGCATTCGCGCATCGCCAGCAACTCGCGGTTCCAGGCCAATGCGGCGGCGGTGTCGCCTCGCCGCCACGCC
>RKSI01000212.1 GCA_007570905.1 Gammaproteobacteria bacterium | reverse complement strand
GGGATGACGGCGCCCTCGAGGAAGACGCGAATACGCACCGGCACGCCGTCGTTGATCTCAATGTTCAGCGGCAGCGGCTCCGGCGTTCCCGGCGCGGCGCCGTCGGCGCCCGTCCAGGTGGCGCGGACGAAAATGTCAAAGTCTGCGGGCGCGAATTCGTGGTACTCGCGCAGCGTGATAACGCCGGTCGCGCTGTCAATGTCAAACAGGCCGGCGTCACTGGGCAGATGCCACGCCGACGCGGTGCCAACCTGGTTGACGCCGTCAATCTGAAACACCAGGTCAATGCCGCGAACCTGGCCGCCGGTGGTGTTGAACGCGATGTTTCGGGCGCCGGACTGATCCACGAGTTGCAGGTCATCGGGGCTGTCCACGACGGCAATGTCCACCCGGAGTTGATTCGAGACCAATCCTTCGCGCCTCGCCGTGATGAGCAGCGTGTGCGAGGTGGAGGCCTCAAAGTCCAACTGGTCTGCGACCAGGATGTCGCCGTTGGACACGAGTTCAAATTTTTCGCCGCCGTCCTGCAAGTCAAACACTGCGCCGGCCAGTTCGTTTCCGGCCTCATCCGTCACCCGCACGCCGCCGGCACGCGCGCCCAGCTGCGCGCCTTCGCCGATGCGGAACGGCGTCGTCCCGACCGCCTCAAGTATCAGCCTCTCCACCGCATTCAGCACCTGCACGGTGATTTGCGTCGTGGCGAATCCGCCCAGATAATCCGCCCGCAGAGTCAGCGTGTGAACCGGCGTCGTCTCGTAATCAAGGGCGCCCGCCAGCCGCAAAACCACCACAGAACTGCTGTGAACCGGCTCCGGCTGAAAAACCCGCGAACCCGCATCCGGCAGCGACCAGGCAACCCCGGTGAAGGGCGGCACGCGCACGCCGTCATCCAGCAGCGACACGCCGATGCCGGACACCGCCGTGCCCGTGGCCGCCGTCTCTGAAATGGAACCGGTAACGGCGCCGCTGAGCGACAATTCCGGCGCGTTGTCCACAAAGATGGTCGCTGTCAGGCGCCACTCGGTGCGGTCCAGCCGCGAAACCACCCCGACTATATGGGCGGTGGAAGTCTCGTAATCCAGCATCCGCCCGGGGGCCAGCGACAGCGTGCCGCTCACGGGATGAATCTGAAACAGGCCGCCGGCGTCCGACGACAGGCTGTAACGGTACGGTAAGAACCCGTCGGCAATCGCATCAACGCCGTCAACCAACGTCTGCAGCGACCAGCCCGACACCGGGTCGCCCGGCGCCGCCGCCTCGCTAATCCGGTTGGCGGCGCGGTCGATGTCCACAAGACCGTTGTCGTCGGACACCGTCACCCCCAAACGCTGTGTCCGGATTTCTGTTCCCGTGGCCGTCCATGCCCACGACACCCAGGCGTAAACGGGGTCCACCGTGTCATCCACCGGCGCCGCCACCCGCACAACCGCGGTATCCGTATTGGAAAGCGGGCTGAAGCGTACGGTCGTCGGCGTGACTGTGAGCGGACTGCCGCCCTCCACCCGGAGAACCAGCGTCAATGTGCTGCGAACGCCGCCGACCACCTCGAGCCGGACATCGCGGCCTTCCCCTTCCTCAAAAACCACAGCCTGCAAATCCACATCATCCGGCACGCCTTCCGGCTGCGGTGCATGGTAGCGAAAGCCGCTGATGCGAAAATCGGGGACATCCGCGCGGTCAATAATCAGACTGGCAAGGCTGTCCAATCCTTCCAGGTCGGCGACGGCCTGCGCCGGCAGTTTCAGGTCGGCGTTGAATTGCAAACCCAGACTCCGCAAACGGCTCAAGCCGCTGAAAACATCCGGCGGCAGCGATGCCAGCGAGTTGTCGACCAACGACAAATTGTCCAGGTTGGACAGGCCGCTGAAAATCCCGGGCGGCAAACGCCGCAGGCCGAGAGAGTCCAGCGTCAGGCTGGTCAGGCCGGCCAGCCCGTCGAAGTCACCGGCCAGCAAGGTTTCAACGCTCGTCGTGTAGCGGGAAAAGTCCAGAAACCGGACGGACGCCATCCGGGTTGTCGGCACGGCGGCGCAGGCATATGCTATTGCAGGGTTGCGAACGCCGGTCGAGGTGTTGATGCGGTGCAGAATCTCCATCTGCACCACCGGCGTGCGGGCGCAGATATTAAGACTGCCTTCGGCGTGAACAGTGATGGTCAGCGGCAAATCCGCAGGCGCGCCCCGGTAGGTCGCCGTCAGCGTGACCGGATGAACGCCGGCGCCGCCCAACACTCCGACTGATGAAATCATCCCCGACGCCGTCGCGACCGTGAACAAGCCGGAGCCGGTCAGCGTGTAAAAAACGCCGTCCGCGACGGCGGCGCCGTCAACCAGCAGCACCGGCCGCACTCCCGACACCGGCGTGCCCGGCGGCGCTGTCGCGGCGATGGTGTTGGCCGCCGGTTCGGCGTCCTCAAGCGCGAGCGTGAAGACCTCGATGGCCGCCGCCAGCGACCCCGTCACGCCGGAAGGCGTTTGCGCGATGACCGTGACCGAATAGGCCGGGGTGGTCGCGTGATTCAGCGCCTGCCCCGGCGCCGGCGACAGCGCGCCGCTCGCGGCGTCAATCCCGAACGGGCCGGCGTCCGGCGCCAGGCTGTAACGCACATTCGCCTCGGCAATGCCGCCCACCAGAACCCGCGGCGACCAGCCCGACACCGCCGCACCCGCAGGCGCCGTCTCGCCAATCCGGTTGGGCGCGGGGTCGGCGTCTTCAAACCGGTGCGTGTCGCGCACGGTGACCCGCATATCCGGCGCCGGAAGTTCGGTCAGTCCGTTGCCGAGAAAACTCGTCCATGCCCACGACACCGGGCCGCTTCTGTCGCCGGCGCCCAGGTCCGCAGGCGCCGCCAGCGTCACATCCGTCGTTCTTCGGGACGGAGTGAGACGGATGACCGGCGGCGCGGCTGTGAGACGCGATCCGGCGCTTGCCCGGAACACCAGCGTCAGCGTGCTGCGAATGTCGCCGACCGCCTCAATCTGAAGGTTGCGGCTTGCTCCTTCATTCAGTGTCAGCGCCGTGGCGGGCGCGCCGTCCACGCGGTAGCGGATGCCGCCGATGCGGCGGCTGGTTGTGATGCCGCTGAAACGGCGGCTGGCTTCCGTGTCAAGCCCGAAAGAGACGACGGGATGAATCTTTTCCAGATCGGCCAGCAGCGGCGCCGGCAGTTCCGTCAAATCGTTGCTCAACGACAACTCCATGTATCGTAGCATGCCGAGATTCCTGATGATGCCCGGCGGCAATGATGTCAAGGCGCTTTCCAACAGAACCAGTTCTTCAAGATTAAGCAAACCGCTGAACACACTCTCCGGCAGGCCGGTCGCGGCAAGACCGGTCAGATCCAGGCCGCGCAATTCGCCCAGATTCATGAAGATGTCCGGCGGCAGCGACGCCAGCCGGTTTTCCGCCAGATTCAGCGTGCGCAAACCGGTCGTGCCCCTGAAAACGCCCTCCGGCAGGCCGGTCAGATCAAGACCCGCAAGAGTCAGGGTTGTCAGCGCCGGCATCCCGGCAAAATCATCCGCCAGCAGCGTGTCAACGTGCCGGCGCGGAATGGCCAGTGTGTCGATGGACGCGAGGGCAGCCGGCGGCACCACATCGCAGGTGTAGCGGCTGTTCAGAACGCGCAGGATTTCATCGCGCACTGCGGGGGTGCGGTCGCAGATGGAAACGCCGGAGCGAACCTCTATGTCCAGCGGCAGACTCGCCGTGCCCGAGGTGTGCGAGGCCGTCAGCGTAACCGGATACGCACGGACATCGCCTTCCGTGAACTGGCGCGCCGCGAAAATCACGCCCGATGCCGTGTTGACCGCGAACAAGGCGGCAGGCCCGGCGTCCAGCGAATACATCACGCCATCCGTCTGAACAGCGCGCCGGATACGCACCACCGGCGTGATGCCGCCCACCGGCGTGCCCGTCACCGCGCTCGCGGCGATGATGTTGGTTGACGGGTCGGCGTCCTCAAGGACGGCCAGCGCAAACACATCCAGACGCAGGCTTTGCGTGTGGATTTCGGTTGCCGTCCATGCCCACGACACCGAACCGGCGTCGCCGCCAAGGCCGGGAACGGTTCGGGCCGTCAACTCCACGCCCGCCGCGCCGGCGCCGGGGGACGGGCCGAGCCGGATGATCGCCGGCGTCACGGTGGACGCCGCCGCGCCGTCGGTCCGCGCAACCAGCGTTAATGTGCTGCCGACGCCGCCGTCAACCCTGACCTGAAAATTGCGGCCTTCCCCCTCAATCAGCGCCAACTGCGTGACAGCCGCGCCGTCCAGCAAGTATTGAACGCCTCCGATGCGAACACTGCGTTCCATCACCAACTCCTCGAAGGACTGTCTTTGCAGGTCGGCGACGACCTGCGCCGGCAACACCAGATTGCCGTTGCCTTCCAGATCCAGAAACTGCAGATTGTTCAGGCCGCCGAAAATATCCCGCGGCAGCGATGCCAGATTGTTGTCCGTCAATGACAAAGAACTCAAAAAGGGCTGATTCCTGAAAATACCCTGCGGCAGCGATGTCAGATTGTTGCCGTTCAGGACCAGATTAATCAGAACCGGCAAATCGCTGAACACATCCCGCGGCAGCGGCGCCAGATTGTTTCCTCCCAGCGTCAAATCCCACAGGCTGGACAAATCGCTGAAAACACCCGGCGGCAACTCTTGCAGGCCGGCAGAATCCATGTACAAAAAGTTCAGCCTGGACAGCCCCCTGAAAATATCCTGCGGCAGCGGCGCCAGATTATTGCCGTTTAAAACCAGTGTTTGCAGATTGGTCGTGGCGCTGAAAATACCCGGCGGCAAACCCTGCAGCCCGAGAGAGCGCATATTCAGGCTTTGCAGATTGACCAGGTTTGCGAACACCGCCGGCGGCAAACGCCGCAGCCCGAGGGACCTTAAATCCAGGGTGAGCAGCCCGGACAGCCCCTCAAAATCATGAACCAGCAGGGTTTCCGCGGTCGTTGAATAGCCGGAAAAATCCAGCGTCCGGACGGACGCCATATCGGTTGCCGGAATGTCGGCGCAATCATATCCGGTTCCACGGCTCCGAACCTCGGTCAGGGTGTTGACGCGGTACAGGATTTCATCCTGCACCACCGGCGTGCGGTCGCAGATGTCAAAGCCGCCTGCGGGGTGGACGCCGATGCCCAGCGGCAGACTGCGCGCGCCGCCCCTGTATGTCGCCGTCAGCGTAACCGGGTGTTGGCCGCGGTCGCCGTCCGTCAAAATGCCGGTCGAGTAAATCTCGCCCGATGTTGAACGAACCGCGAACAGGGCGCTGCCGGCCAGCGTGTAGGTCACGCCGGCTGTGACGGCAACGCCTGCGGCCCGCACCGTCGGCGCCACCCCCGCGACATTCGTGCCCGTCGCTGCGGTCACGGCGATGGTGTTCGGCGCGGGGTCGGCGTCTTCAAGTGAAAAAGCCTCTGCAATGCGAACATTCACCCGCAAACCCTGCGCCCGGACTTCGGCGGCGCCGTCCGCCGCGGCGTCAAACATTTCCCACAGATGGAACGCCTCGCCGTCGCTGTCCGCAAGATTCAGGCCCGGCAGCGCCGCCAATTCAACGACCGCCGTGTTCGTGTCCGGGCCGAACCAGATGGTTGCCGGCGTCGCGGCGAGCGCAACGCCGTCCGTCCGGAAAGCCAGCGTCAGGGTGCTGTGAACGCCGCCGACGACCCTGATCCGGAGATTGACGCGGTCTCCTTCGTTCAGCGTCAGGGGCGCGGTGATTGGCGCGCCGTCCATCAGGTATTGAATGCCGCCGATGCGGACGGCGGCGTCAAACCCGACGGCGGTGCGCGGCGGCCTTTCCAGGTCGGCCAGCAGGCGCGGCGGCAGCGGCGTCAAACGGCTGTTTCGCAGGTTCAGCACGCGCAGGCCGGTCGTGTCCCTGAAAAGGCCCTCCGGCAGGCCGGCTTCATTGGCGGCGGTGATGCCGAGAAAACCCAGGTCCAGTTCTTGCAGCCCCGCCATCCCGGCAAAATCATCGGCCTGCAAGGCCGTTGTCCTGTCCAGGCGCCCGGAGAGGTTCAGCGTGGTGATGGACGCGAGCCGGTGTGC
>RKSI01000042.1 GCA_007570905.1 Gammaproteobacteria bacterium | reverse complement strand
GTCCAGCGCGCCGGCAACGGCGTCAGCGCCGGCAACGGCGGCAACACCTGCGCTTGCACCGCCGGCATCAGTGTCGGCCTCGCCCGCAGCGGCATCAGCAGCGATAACGCTTGCATCGGCGCCGGCAGCATCAGCGACGGCAGCGCCAGCACCACCGGCACCGGTATCAACACCAGTATCGGCAGCGCCGCCGACAGCCTCGCCCCGAAACCCGTCAAGCACGATTACCGGCTCGATGATTTCACCGTGGCTTGACGCCGGCGGCGCCCATGCGCCGGGGTTCAGATAAACCGCCGTCGCCACCAGCACCGGGCCGATGAACGCGGCCATCAGCGCGGCCAGTTTCAGGCGCGACAGCGCCTGCGGCGTCACCACCATCGCGCCGCTTTCTTGCTGAAACTCAACAGCACAAAAACCACCACCACCGCCAGCGCCAGCGCAAACCACTGCACCGCGTAGGCCAGATGGCGGTCGGCGGAAAACGGCAGCGCCGACCAGTTTCTGAGATAGCCGCCGTCCTCTTCGGCGTCCATCCGCACGACCAGCGGCGGCACCTGCGCCCTCAGCCACACTGCGATGGCGTTGAAGTCCAGATACTGGATAACGCGCGGCCACGGCGCGTCGCCGGCTCCGGCCTCGCCCAGCGAATACGGCTCGCCGAAGGGCACATAAACGCGGCCCTCAACGCGGCGGCGGCGTTCGGGGATTTCCACCTGCGGCAGTTCGCTGCGCGAGCCGCCGACCGGCACCCAGCCGCGGTCCACCAGCACGACGCGGCCATCGTCGAGCGCGAAAGGCGTCAGCACGGCGTAGCCGACGCGCCCGTTGCGGACTTCGTTGTCGAGCAGAAACTGGCGCTGCGAAAGCGGCGTGCCTTCAATGGACACGGCGCGAAAGCGCCACGTCTCGGGCCGCTCAAGGTCGCGCGGCAGCGCCGCCGCCGGCAGTTGCGAGCGTTCAAGCAGTTCGGCCTCTATCGCCTGCTTCTCGTGCATGCGCTCCAGTTGCCAGCGGCCCAGGCCGGTGAACAAACTGGCGAGCAGTATCATCAGCAGCAGCGCCAGCAGCGAGAACTCAAGGCGAAACAGTTTCATCTGCGCGCGCGCCGGTCGGCGGGCCGTGCTATGCTGGGCGCGATGTCCTGGATAAAGATTGTCATTCTCCTGCTGTTCGCCGTCATCATCGGCAGTCTGGCCTCGGCGCTGTTCCACCTGCTGAAAGACAGGGGCAAAACCGGACGCACGCTGAAGGCGCTGAAAGTCAGGATTACGCTGTCAATCGCGGCCTTCGCGCTGCTGATACTCGGCTACATGGCCGGCTGGATACAGCCGCACGGCATCGTGCCGCCGCCGCAGCGCGCGGCGCCCGTTCAAAGCCAATAGACAAAGAAAAACAGGCCGAGCCAGACGACATCCACAAAGTGCCAGTACCACGCCGCCGCCTCAAAGGCGAAGTGGCGGTCGGGCGTGAAATGCCCGGCGATGCTTCGGGCCAGTATCACAATCAGCATGATGGCGCCGATGGTCACATGCAGGCCGTGAAAGCCGGTCAGCATGAAAAAGGTCGAGCCGTAGATGCCGGCGCCGAGCGTCAGGTTCAGGTCGGTGTAGGCGTGGATGTATTCGTAGGCCTGCAAGCCGACAAACACCAGGCCGAGCGCAACCGTCAGGAACAGGCCGAAGATCAGCGTCGCGCGCCGGTTGGCCCTGAGGCCGTGGTGCGCCCAGGTCACGGTGACGCCGCTGGTCAGCAGGATCAGCGTGTTGATGGCCGGAATGCCCCACGCCCCCATCTGCCGGAATTCGCCGCCGATTTGCGACGGGCCGTTGGCGTTGGACGGCCACAGCGCCTCAAAGCCCGGCCACAGATACATGTTGGTCGCCGCGCCGTCGCCCTCGCCGCCGAGCCACGGCAGCGAAAAGGTGCGCGCGTAAAACAGCGCGCCGAAGAAGGCGGCGAAGAACATCACTTCCGAGAAAATGAACCAGAACATGCCCCAGCGAAACGAGCGGTCCACCTGGTCGTTGTAGGCGTTGGCCTCGCTCTCGCGCACCACCGTGCCGAACCAGCCGAACATCATCACCAGCAGGATTGCGATGCCGGCGCCCATCAGCGGCAGGCCGAAAGACGCCTCGTTCAGCATCGCCGACAAGCCGACGAAAGTCATGAACAACGCGACGGAGCCGACAATCGGCCAGTGGCTTCCGTGCGGTACGTAGTATTGCGTTTGTGCGGTCATCGGGAATCCTCAGCTGTTGCCGCGCGCGCCGGCGGCGGACGCGGTCCGGTTGACATCAAAAAAAGTGTAGGACAGTGAAATGGTGTGAATGTGGGCCGGCAGGTCGGGCGAGACGACAAAGCGCACCGGCATCTCGCGCGCCTCGCCGGCGCCGAGTTGCTGGCGCGTGAAGCAAAAGCATTCCACCTTCCTGAAATACGCGGCGGCCTCGCCCGGCGCGACGCTGGGCACGGCCTGGCCGGTGACCGCGCGGTCGTGGCGGTTGTTGACGCGGTAATGCACCGTGCGCATCTCGCCCGGGTGCACCGTGGCGCTGGCGACGGCGGGCGCGAAGCCCCAGTTCATGGACTGGTTCAGACTGGCGAGAAACTCGACGGTGACAGTGCGCGATTTGTCAACCGGCATGGCCGCGGCCTGCGCGACTTCGGCGCGCCCGGTCTTGCCGTTCAGCCCGGTCAACTCGCAGAACACATCGTAAAGCGGCACCATCGCAAAGCCGAAGGCGAACATCGCCACGGTCACCCCGGCCAGTTTCAGCGCCAGTCTGCCGTTGTCGCCGATGCCGCGTTTCATCTCGTCGCCACAATCAGGTAGATGCCCGCATAGACGGCGGCGGCGGCAAACGCCAGCAGCAGCGCGGTCTTGCGAACGCCGCCGGACTGGTTGCGCCGGTTGGCCGTTTCATTGCATTCGCCATCCATTCGCCCGCGCGCTCAGCGGATTTGCGGCGGCGTCGTGAAGGTGTGGTACGGCGGCGGCGACGGCAGCGTCCACTCGAGGCCGTCGGCGCCGTCCCAGACACGGTCGGTCGCCCTCTCGCCGCCGCGCACCGTGGCCACGACGATGTAGAGGAACAGCAGTTGCGCCAGGCCGAAACCGAAGGCGCCGATGCTCGCCAGCATGTTGTAGTCGGTGAATTGCAGCGCATAGTCGGGAATGCGGCGCGGCATCCCGGCGAGGCCGGTGAAGTGCATCGGGAAGAAAGTCAGGTTGACGAAAATCGTCGAAAGCCAGAAGTGCCACTTGCCGAGCGTCTCGTTGTACAGATGCCCGGTCCACTTCGGCAGCCAGTAATAAACCGCGGCCATGATGGCGAAGATAGAGCCGGGCACCAGCACATAGTGGAAGTGGGCGACGACGAAGTAGGTGTCGTGGTATTGGTAGTCGGCGGGCACAATCGCCAGCATCAGGCCGGAAAAGCCGCCGATGGTGAACAGCACGATGAAACCGATGGCGAACAGCATCGGCGTCTCAAAGGTCATCGAGCCGCGCCACATCGTCGCCACCCAGTTGAACACCTTGACCCCGGTCGGCACCGCAATCAGCATCGTGGATAGCATGAAGAACAACTGCGCGGCCAGCGGCATGCCCACCGTGAACATATGGTGCGCCCACACGACGAACGACAGGAAGGCGATGGAGGCGGTCGCATACACCATGGAGTTGTAGCCGAACAGCGGCTTGCGCGCGAAGGTCGGCAGAATCATCGAGATGACGCCGAACGACGGCAGAATCAGGATGTACACCTCGGGGTGGCCGAAGAACCAGAAGATGTGCTGAAACATCACCGGGTCGCCGCCGCCCGCCGCGTTGAAGAAACTGGTGCCGAAGTACTTGTCGGTCAGCAGCATCGTGACGCCGCCGGCGAGCACCGGCATCACCGCAATCAGCAAATAGGCGGTAATCAGCCAGGTCCAGACGAACATCGGCATTTTCATCAGCGTCATGCCCGGCGCGCGCATGTTGAGTATCGTCGCAATCACATTAATCGCGCCCATGATGGACGACATGCCCATCAGGTGGATTGCGAAAATCAGCAGCGGCAGCGCGGCGCCGGTTTGCAGCGTCAGCGGCGGGTAGAGCGTCCAGCCGCCCGCCGGCGCGCCGCCCGGCACAAACAGCGTCGCCAGCAGCATCGTGAACGCGAACGGCAGCAGCCAGAAACTCCAGTTGTTGAGCCGCGGCAGCGCCATGTCGGTGCCGCCGACCATCATCGGAATCAGCCAGTTGGCCAGCCCGGTGAACGCCGGCATCACAACGCCGAAGATCATCAGCAGCGCGTGCATCGTCGTCATGGAGTTGAAGAATTGCGGGTCCACGAATTGCAGGCCCGGCTGAAACAGTTCGGCGCGCACCACCAGCGCCATCAGGCCGCCGAGGAAAAACATGATCATCGCAAACCACAGGTACAGCGTGCCGATGTCCTTGTGGTTGGTGGTGCAAATCCAGCGCTTGATGCCGCTGTCCGGCCCGTCGTGATGATGGTCGTCAACCATTACTGCGCTCATCGTGTTACTCCTGCAAATGTTGATGCGTTGATTGGCAAGTTATTGTTCATTAAGGGGTCTGGGGGATTCAATTGGAAGACCCGGTTGCGGGTTGCGCCGCGGCGACCGGCTGTTCGGCCTGCTTGCCGGCGACCCAGCGTTCGTATTCATCCGGCGCGACCGCGCGCACCACGACCGGCATGAAACCGTGGTCGCGCCCGCACAGTTCGGCGCACTGGCCGCGATACACCCCCGGCTCCTCAATCTCGGTCCATGATTCGTTGATAAAGCCCGGTATCGCGTCTTTCTTGACCGCCAGATCCGGCACCCACCAGGCGTGCAGCACATCGTTTGATGTAATCAGGAAGCGCACCTTGCGGTTGGTCGGCAGCACCAGTTCGTTGTCCACCTCCAGCAGGTAGTTCTCGCCCTTGGCCTGCAAGCCGTATATCTGCTCGCGCGGCGTGGAAAGCGCGCTGTAGAAGTCTATGTCCTGTTCGAGGTATTCGTAGTGCCACAGCCACTGGTAGCCGGTAATCTTGATGGTCAGGTCGGCCCGCGCGGTGTCTTCCATCTTGATCAGCACCTGCGTCGCCGGCACCGCCATCGCCACCAGAATCAGGAACGGCACCACCGTCCATGCGATTTCTGCGGCGGTGCTGTCGTGGAATTGCCGCGCCTCGTGGCCGCGCGATTTGCGGTGGCGCACCAGCGAAACCAGCATGACGCCGAACACGACGACGCCGATGGCGACGCAAATCCAGAATATCAGCATATGCAGGCCGAACACCTCGCGGCTGATGTCGGTTACGCCGACGGGCATGTTGTACGGCTGAAGTTGGGCCAACGCGGCCGGCGAAAACGCCGCAGCGGCGCCCGCAAGCCATCGCGCCGCCGTCATGAGTTGCGCTGTCATTGGTCTGAAAGTCCTCTTGGTTGGTCTAAGCGGCGATGGCGCGCTCAAGCGCCCTGGCCAGATTCCACTTGTCATTTTCGCTCAGAAAGGAGCCAATCTCAACCTGCCGCCCGTGCGAGCGTATCCACAGGGACTTCGGCTCGCCCTGAAAACGCGGCGGCGCCATCACCACGCTGGCCCACGCCCGCTTGAAAGTGCAACTCTTTTCGGGCTTTTCATGGCCGACGCTGACCCGCACCTCGTCGCCTTCCACGACCACCGTCTCGCGCCGCGACAGCCGCCGCACGCAATAATAAAGCGCCGCGCCGAGGCAAAGCATTTCAAGCCCGGCGAACGGCAGCACCATCCACAGCCCGAACCACGCGAAGGCGGCGGCAATCAGAAAGGAAACGCAAAACAGCGTCAGAAAAAACAACTGGTTGCCGCGCCGCGACAACGAAAGGTTGGGGCGGATGACAAACTGCGAGGCGCTGTGTGCCGGGTTTTCCATCGGTCTTCCTTGTATGGCGGGCGGCGGGGCCGCCGGTGACCGCGGATTATATCATCTTTTCCGGCGGCGGGCGGCGGCGCGGGAGTTGTTGTAGAATGGGGGGTTATGGAAGACCAGGAATTTATCAACAACTTCTCGGCGGTGCTGGCGGCGGTTGTGGCGATTGTCGTTTTCATATTTGTTCTGGCCATCGGGCTGTCGTCCAAAGACGAGACGATGGACATGGCGATGGAAAAACGCACGAAGGAGCGCATCGCACCCATCAGCCGCGTCCATGTCGGCGAGGTGGCCGCCGCCGCAACGCCCGCCGCCGACGCGATGGCCGAGGCGACGCCGGAGCAGATTTACCAGTCCGCCTGCAATGCCTGCCACGCCGCCGGCGTCCTCGAGGCGCCGCGCCTTGAAGACCGCGCCGCGTGGGAAACGCGCTACGCACAGGGCCTTGATGTGCTCTACCAGTCGGTCATCAACGGCAAAGGCAACATGCCGGCCAAAGGCGGGCGCATAGATCTGTCGGACGACGCCATCAGAAAGACCGTGGACTACATGCTGGAGGCGGCGGGCCTCGTTCCCTGACACCCGCCGCAACCGGCGCATGACCGCCTCCCTTCCCCTTGCGGGCAACGACTTCGGCCCGCCGCCCGGCATCTGACCGCGCCCGCGCCCGCCGACACACTCAGGCATGGAATACCGCACCTTCTTCACGATAAAGCGCCTGTGGCTGCTCTTCGCCGTCTTGATGGCGGTGATGTTCTCGGTGCTGCTGTTTTTCGGCGGGCGGATTTATGCCGAAGCGCCGCCGAGGCCGGCGGCGGTGGTCAGCGACAGCGGCGCGGTGCTGTTCACCGGGCGCGACATCCAGAGCGGCATGGACACCTGGCGGCGGCTGGGCGGCATGCAACTCGGCTCCATCTGGGGGCACGGCAGTTATCTGGCGCCGGACTGGACCGCCGACCAACTGCACCGCGAGGCGCTGGCGATGCTGAACGCGCGCGCCGGCGGCGATTTCAGGGCGCTGAACGCCGGGCAGCGGGCGGTGCTGGTGGCCGAGTTAAGCGCCGACATCAAGCGCAACAGATATGACGCCGCAAGCGACTCCATCATCGTTTCCGACGGGCGCGCCGCCGCCATCGCTGAAGTGCAGGAGTACTACGCCGGCCTGTTCGGCACCGGTGAAAACGACACCGCGTTCAGCGCGCTGCGCGAGCAGTATGCGATTCCCGAACTGCCGTTGGGCGAGGCGGTGAGCCGGGAGCAACTGCGGAATTTAAGCGCGTTTTTCTGGTGGACTTCGTGGGCCGCGGTCACCAACCGCCCGGGCCTCGACATCACCTACACCAACAACTGGCCGCACGAGCCGCTGGTGGGCAACGCGCCGGGGCCGCAGACTTTTATGTGGACTTTCATCAGCATCGTTCTGCTCATCGCCGGCATCGGCGCGCTGACCTGGTTTTTCTGCCGCCAGCGCGAGGAGTGGCTGGCGGCGCTGGCGCCGGATGCCGGCTTCCCGCAGCGCAACCCGATGGAGGACACCACGCCGACGCCGTCGATGTGCGCCACCGCGAAGTATTTCTGGACGGTGGCGGTGCTGTTCGCGCTGCAAATCCTGCTCGGCGCCGTCACCGCGCACTACGCGGTGGAGGGCCACGACTTCTACGGCATTCCGCTGTCCGAGTGGTTTCCGTACGCCATCACCCGCACCTGGCACACGCAACTCGCCATCACCTGGATTGCCACCGCGTGGCTGGCCGCCGGGCTGTACGCCGCGCCGCTGATTGGCGGCGTGGAACCGAAGTGGCAGCGCGCCGGCGTCAATGTGCTGTGGGGCGCGCTGCTGGTGGTGGTGGGCGGTTCCATGATTGGCGAATGGGCGGCCATCGCCGGTTACATTGAAGACCCGGAACTGAATTTCTGGATCGGGCACCAGGGTTATGAATTCCTCGACCTTGGCCGCCTGTGGCAGATTCTGCTGTTCGGCGGACTGCTGTTCTGGCTGGCGCTGATGGCGCGGTGCATTGTGCCGGCGATTAAAAGACGCGGCGACGACCGGCATCTCATCCTGCTGCTGTTTGTTTCCACGGTCGCCGTCGGCCTGCTCTACGGCGCCGGGCTGGTGTGGGACCGCACCACGCATTTAAGCGTCGCCGAATACTGGCGGTGGTGGGTGATACACCTGTGGGTGGAGGGCATTTTTGAAGTGTTCGCCACTGCGTGGATTGCGTGGATTTTCTGCCATATGCGGCTGCTGCGCGTGCAGACCGCCGCGATTTATGTGATGTTCAGCGCGATGATTTTCCTCGGCGGCGGCGTGCTCGGCACCTTCCACCACCTGTATTTCACCGGCACCCCGCAAGGCGTGATGGCGCTCGGCGCGGTGTTCTCGGCGCTGGAGGTGGTGCCGCTGGCGCTGATTGCGTTCGAGGCGCACGACCACTGGCGGGTGGAAAAGGACGCGCCGTGGATGCGCCGGTACCATGTCCCGGTGATGTTCTTTCTCGCGGTGGCGGTGTGGAACCTGGTCGGCGCCGGCGTGCTCGGCTTTCTGATCAACCCGCCGCTGGCGCTGTATTACATGCAGGGGCTGCAAACCACGCCGGCGCACGGCCACGCCGCGCTGTTCGGCGTCTATGGCCTGCTGGGGCTGGGGCTGATGCTGTTTTGCATGCGCGAGTTGTACGGCAAAAGCCGCGCGTGGGACGGCGGCGCGCTGCGGTGGGTGTTCTGGACGCTCAACATCGGCCTGGCGATGATGGTGTTTCTGTCCATTCTGCCGCAGGGCCTGATTCAGGCATATGTCTCGTTCGCCGACGGCTACTGGCACGCGCGCGCCGCCGAGTTGCTGCATTCGCCGTGGATGGAAACGCTGGTCTGGATTCGCGTGCCGGCTGACATCGTGTTCGCCCTGGGCGCGGCGCTGCTGTGCATTTTCACGCTGCACATCGCGCTGGACCAACGCCGGGAAACCTGAACGGACACAATCGCGCATATCCCTCTGCCCAGCCACTGCTGCAGGCGCGGAAAATGGCCCCGTTTCGCCTCCGGGCGGGAATCCGGGCCAATTCCTGCCCGTGGTGGGGCAGTCTCTCAGGCAGATAGCCGTAGCACACCCTGATTTGTGGTAAGGTACCCGAATGGTGCGCTCCAGGCGCGCCACCTTTCCCGATTTGATGGGTGGGGGAGGGGATTACATGAGCCGCGCGGGGTGTTGAATGTAATCTCGGCGGGGGACGTACCGTGATTTTGCGTCAATGCCCCGCACTATGCCTTCCTCACCCATCCTTGTTTCTTCTCCGCCAGCTCTCTGCTGTAAAGGAGCGTGCCTGACCTCTGATTGTTGATTCTTTTCCGGCTTACTCGATAAGCAGTCCACAGCAGAAACACATCAGGGCGCTCGTCCAGCACCAACAACATCGTTTTATCGCTTCCTCCCTCTGTAAATACCTTGATAAACCGCTTCCGGCTTCCGACCAGCCAGATTTCATCAGGAGTCTGAAGTGTCGGCAAGATGTAATTGGCAAAGCGCTCTCGTGCGTCGCGGACGCCACCCTTTTCTCTGTCCACAATGTGCTTGAGCCAACTCCTGTGGATAACGGCCTTTTCATCGTCCGGCGTTTTCACAATCCGCGATACCATGCCATCAGGCAGCAGCACCGCCGCCAACGCCGCAACTGCATCTTCCACGCTGGCTGCGCGAGGCAGCGATGCCGGCACAGGCGTCTGCCCGCGCAGCACTTTGGGAACGCCCAGCTTTCCGAAATCCGCCGGGTTGGCCGCGGGCGGCGGCGGTTTCATTTCAGCAGTTGGTCGAGGGAGCGGTAGCTGACGGCTTCGAGCAGGTGGGGGCGGGTGATGGTGTCGGCGGCGGCGAGGTCGGCGATGGTGCGGGCGACTTTCAGCACGCGGTAGCAGGCGCGCGCCGACAACTGCAGGCGTTCCGCCGAGCGGTTCAGCAGCGCGCGGTTTTCATCCGACAGGACGCAGAACTTTTCAATCTCCTTGTTGCCGAGGCAGGCGTTGGGACAGCCCTGGCGCTCCAGTTGGCGCCGGCGCGCGGCGACGGTGCGCTTGCGGATGACCTCGCTCGGCTCGCCGCGCCCGCCGGCGGCGCCGCCGTTTTCCAAGTGGCTCCAGCGCACGCGCGGCACGCGGATGTGGATGTCTATGCGGTCGAGCATCGGCGCCGACAGGCGGCGGTAGTAATGCATCAGCCTTTGTTCGCTGCACGGGCAGCGGCCCGTTTCGTCGGTGTCGGAACCGTCCGGGCACGGGTTCATCGCCGCAATCAACTGAAAGCGCGACGGGTAACTGACGCTGTAGCCTGCGCGCGAGATGTGCACCGTGCCGCTTTCAATCGGCTCGCGCAGCGCGTCGAGCGCCTGGCGGCTGAACTCCAGCAATTCATCCAGAAACAGCACGCCGTTGTGCGCCTTGGAAATCTCGCCCGGCCTCGGTTCACTGGCGCCGCCGCCGACCAGCGCCACCGCCGTGCAACTGTGGTGCGGCGAGCGAAACGGCCTGCGGTAGAAATGCGCCGGGTCGGGCGGTTCGGAGCCGAGCGACATCACCGCCGCGGTCTCGACCGCCTCGTCCTTGCCCATCGGCGGCAGTATTCCCGGCAGGCGGTTGGCGAGCATGGTCTTGCCGCTGCCGGGCGAGCCGAGCATCAGGCAATGGTGGCGCCCGGCGGCGGCAATCTCAACCGCGCGCACCGCCTGGCGCTGGCCGCGCACATCGCGCATGTCGGGCGCCGCGGGGGCGGGCGGCGGCTGGTGCGGTTCCACCCGTTTCAGTTCCACCTCACCGAGCAGGCCGCCGTACACTTCCAGCAGATGCGAGGCGGTATAAACGCCCTGCCCGCCGACCAGCCCGGCTTCGGCGGCGTTGTCCGCCGGAATGACCAAACTGCGGCCAGCGCCGGCGGCGGCGAGCACCGCCGGGATGATGCCGCGCACCGGCAGCAGCGAGCCGCTTAAACTTAATTCGGAGATGAACTCGCAGTTCTCTATCGCGTCCGCCGGCAGCTGGCCGCTGGCCGCGAGGATGCCGAGCGCTATCGGCAGGTCAAAACGCCCGCCTTCTTTCGGCAGGTCGGCGGGCGCCAGGTTGACCGTGATGCGCCGGCACGGAAACTCAAAGCGGTTTTGCGACAGCGCCGCGCGCACGCGGTGCTTGCTTTCGCGCACGGCGGTCTCGGGCAGGCCGACGATGTGCATGACCGGAAGCCCCGGCGCGATGTGCACCTCGACCTTGACCGGTATCGCCTCAAGCCCGCGGCACGCCCTGCTGTGAACGGTTGCCAAATGCATGAAATGCTCCTGGCAACGGATTGTCCGCATACAGGGCGGCGCGGCGCGCCCATCCCGACGAACGGTCGTTTTTGGGCGACGAACGGCAAGACGCCGCCCTGCCGGGCGCCCGGCATGGGGCAAACAGGCGGCGCTATGCGCCAGGCGGGGTGCGTTCGCTTTCGGCTTGTTTCAGGCGTTGTTCCAGTTCGGTGACGCGCTGTTGCAGGCGTTCAAGCAGGGCGACCTGGATGTCGTATTCCTCGCGGCTGACGAGGTTCATCTTCTGCAGCAGCGACTCGAGGCCGGCGCGGGTGTTGCGCTCGAACTCGTCGCGCATCTCGCCCGCCAGCGGCGGCAGGCCGCCAATCAGGTCTTTGATGAATTGGCCGATGGTTTCGGAATCACGCATCCGGCCATGATACATCGGTTTATGCATCGTTTATAATGTGATGGCCGCCGCAGGTGCGGGGCGGTGGCCGCCGCGCGGCGGGCAAGGCCGCGCAGCGCCGCCGGAAAAGCCATGAAAGACGACACACTCAACAAGGAACAGCGCATTTTGATTGCGATGCGCAAGACGCTGGCGGGCATTGTCAAGGACACGACGCCGCTGCCCGGCAGGCGCCACCTGCTGAAGGAAACCACGATACGCGACATCCGCCACTGCTTCTCGCTGATTTCCGCGCGCGAGCGCGAACTGGCCGACGAGATGGCCGGCGAGACGGCAGGGGCGGCGCGCAAGGTGGCCGCGATGCGCCCGCGTTATGCCGACGAGCCGCACGACGAGAAAGTCGTGCCGATCGCCTCCATCAGGAAAACAACCGCCCCAACCGACAAACAAGACCGATAACAAGAACCGGCGACAGGAGCCGACAACAAGGGCCAATGAAAAAACTCGACATTCCCGTCCGCATTGACGGCGTTGAACTGACGCCGGAGAACAAATGCGGCTTTTGCACCAACAGCAAATGCTGCCACTATGTCACGCAGTCCATTGACGCGCCGCGCAGCAAGCACGACTTCGAGCATCTGCTGTGGCAGGTGTCGCACGGCAATGTGCAGGCATACAAGGACTCCGACGGCTGGTGCCTGCTGTTTGAGACCAGTTGCACGCATCTGCTGCCGGACGGCAAATGCGGCATTTACGAGGCGCGCCCGGAAATCTGCCGCGAGCATTCCAACGACTACTGCGAGTTTGACGCACCGGCGGAGGAAGGCTTTGACCTGCACTTCAAGGACTATCAATCGCTGCTGAAATACTGCAAGAAGCGTTTCCCGCGCTGGGAACGCGGCTGATGGCCGGCGCGCCCGCCGC
>RKSI01000079.1 GCA_007570905.1 Gammaproteobacteria bacterium | reverse complement strand
AGACGCTTTGCGTCTCATCCGCGAGACGCAAAGCCGGCAGCGTCTCGCGGAACGCAAAATATGAGACAAAAAAGCCGCTCCCGCACCGCCGCCCTTTTTTAGGTGCAATTTTAAGTTATTGATTTATAAGTATTTCCCAAGCAAAAATCAGATAAGGAAAGTTGACTTTCATTAGGTGCGCGATGCCAGAAACATTCCGGAATCCTGGCGGCCAAAAAAAAGAAAGCCGACATGCAAATAAAGGACATCGGCTCCCGGGGGCGCGGGTTCTACCATGTGGCTTCTTTTGCAATGAGTGAAAGAGCCCCCCCATGAGCCCTGCGACCCAGCACAAGCGCCGCACCGGGATAAACCGCCCTGCCCCGGCACTGGCGCGCGAATCGCCCGGCGTTTGCCGTATAATCGGCGCATGCCTGACGCCGCCTCAAAAAAACTCATCCGCCGCATCCTGGCCGAGCATCCGAACACGCAGACGGCTTATCTTTACGGCAGTTGGGGAACGGAAGACCAGTGGCCGTCCAGCGACATTGACATCGCCATCCTCCTGCCGCCCGGCGAGGCGAAAGCGGTGGACGGGATGGCGTGGCTGGACCTGGCGGTGGAGTTGTCGCGCATTGCCGGCACTGAAAAAGCCGGCTTGGCAAACCTGCGCAAAGTCAACGCGCTGCTACGCAAGGAAGTCGTTGCCGCCGACCGCCGAATTTACTGCGCCGACCAATATGCCGCCGACGAATTTGAAATGCTGAGCATCTCGTTTTACCAGAAGATGAACGAGGAGCGGCGCGAAATTGTGGAAGAGTTTCACAGAACCGGGCGGACTTACAATGTCTGAACTTCTGGATAAAAAAATTCAAAGCGTTCACCGCTGCGTACAATATGTACGCAAAGACTCCCGCAAGACGGGCGATAATTTTGCGGGCGACTACACCTTGCGGAATTCCGCGATTCTGAATCTTGTGCGCGGTTGCGAGCAGGTCATTGACATCGCAAACCACTTGATAAAAACCCGCAAGTTGGGCCTCCCAGCCAAGCTAAACTCTCTATGAGTCATGGGAAGCCAAGTCAAAATAACGCCTGAGGTCTTGCTTTGGGCAAGAGAAACCGCCGGCATGTCCCCGGAGGACGTAGCGGGCAAATTGAAGGTTAAAAGCGTATCCGCGGAAACCGTTGCCGAGTGGGAATCCGGCGGTAGCGCGCCCACCTATCCGCAACTGGAAAGGATTGCCAAAATGCTTCGGCGTCCAATCGCCGTATTTTTCTTTCCCTCTCCTCCGGCGGAACCGGGGCCCAAGGAAAAATTTCGTTCTCTGCCCGAAGGTTACGCGGAAGAAACTCCCACCCGAATGCGCTTTCTTGTTC
The DNA here is from genome assembly GCA_007570905.1 of Gammaproteobacteria bacterium. Lineage (GTDB taxonomy): Bacteria > Pseudomonadota > Gammaproteobacteria > Poriferisulfidales > Oxydemutatoraceae > Oxydemutator. The sequence goes on along the minus strand of RKSI01000079.1, from coordinate 1,535 downwards.
GCGATGGGTTGTTCATGCAGATCAATCTGCGTGAACTATTGGGCGAAGTTAATCCCTCGGAGAAAAAAATATTCGAGGACATCAAAGCCAATGACAATGTATCGGTTGCCCGCTTGGCTGCCCGGGTGCGCGAATACATGGGCATTTCGTTGCAAAATCAATTTGCCTGGGACAGCGACGATGATGCGCTCAAGGCATGGCGGCGCGCGCTTGAAGAATGCGGCCTGTGGATTTTCAAGGACGCTTTCGGTGAAGAAGGCTACTGCGGTTTTTGTCTGCATGACAAGCAGTTTCCCGTCATTTACGTCAACAACAGCAGGCCCAAAACACGCCAGATTTTCACCCTTTTTCACGAACTGGCGCACCTGCTCAGAGGCAAGGGCGGTGTTGATATGCGCCAGTCCGCAATGCCTGAATTAAGCAATCCCTATAGGCGGGAAGAAGTGTTTTGCAACGCTTTTGCGGGCGCAATGCTGGTTCCCGACCGTGGTTTTCCCGCCGATGTGCGCAACCCCGACGATCGGCATGTGGAAGGACTGGCAAACAAATACAAAGTCAGCCGCGAGGTGATTTTGCGCCGTTACCGAGACAAGAATCTCGTCACCAGCGAAGAGTATCAGAATAGAGTAACGGCATGGAGCGATAAGCGCCCGCCGAAAAACCAGCCCCCGGGAGGAGGCGACTATTACGCCACTCTGCGGTCCTACTTGGGAGAAAAATACCTGCGCGCCGCCTTTCAACAGTATCATCGGCAGAAGATCAACAAGCGCGAGCTCGCTGAGTATTTAGGGGTTAAAACCCAATCTCTGGATACGTTGGAGGGCTACGCGCTAGAAAGATAAGAGTCATGCACTATGTGCTGGACACAAATTTTTTCGTTGACAGTCGCGTCTATTATCCAGAGACTTTCCCTTCGTTTTGGAACAGAATGGATGCGGCGGTTTCTCAAAATAAGATCTCATCCGTGAAAGAGGTGCGACAAGAGTTAGTGCGCTATGGAGGCCCCCAGCAGCATCTTCTTGACTGGATAAAGAACCACACGCATATTTTTACTGCTCCCACCCCCGCTGAACAGGGCAGAGTCCTCCAGATTTTAGCCGTTCCAAGATTCCAGGGGTTGGTCAATAGCAAGCAGATACTCAAGGGACATCCTGTTGCCGACCCTTTCATTATCGCCAAAGCGTGGGCAAATGAAGGGACGGTGGTGACAACTGAGGATGCAGGAAGAGGCCAAACGCAAAAAATTAGAATCCCGGCTGTTTGCGCCCATTTCAACGTTCGTTGCTTGCATCCCGAAGAGTTCATGCAGGAAATGGGCTGGCAGTTTTAACTGCGCCGATATTTGTCCAAACGGCAAAAAATGACTCAACCCTGCCGCCACTACGAGCTTGAAATGACCCATAATCCCCCAAAAACCACTGCCCCTGCCAAATGAACCTCACCCCCAACGAAAAGCGCGACCTCGTCAAATTGATCGAGGCGAACAAGCCGCTGCCGGACAAGTTCCGCTTCAAACTGTTCGGCGACAAGCGCGA
>RKSI01000066.1 GCA_007570905.1 Gammaproteobacteria bacterium | reverse complement strand
GGTGGCGGGGGGGCGACGAAGGCGTGGTCGCCAGCGCGCGGGTGCAAGCGGCGGCGGGGGGGGCCATAGAGGGACTGGCGGCGTGCAAAAGCGGGCGCATCGGCGAATGGGCGCGCGAGATGGAGAAGTTGCTGGCGCCGGTGCGCGACGACGGGGGCGCGGCGGCGCGCGGCGGCGGGCGGGCGGGCGACGGGCCGGGCAGCCGGGCGGACGGGCGGGCGGACGACGCGGCGCGGCAGCAACTGCTGAACGACCTGCGCGAACTGGTGCATGAAACCGCCCGCTGCTGAACGGCTGGCGGGGCCGTTTGCTCGCAGACCGCATCGAGGCGCTGCTCGACCGGCGGTGAAACGCCGGGCCGAGCATGGCCGTCATCGCGGCCCGCCATCGGCGCATCAAGACGCCCCCTGACCGGCCATGCAACGCAAAGCGCGCGAAGACTTGCGGCGCATCCTCGCCGACGCGCCCGCAGGCGAGGGCGGCGCGCTGCTGCTGAACCCGCGCGGCGACCTCGCCGAACACCTTGCCGCCGGCAGCGCGCCGGCCCGCGCGACGCTCAGCGCAGATGTCGCGGGTTATTGCGAAACGCCGCGCTTGCGGCGCCGGTTTGCCGTCGGCATCGTCGTTTGCGCGGCGGCGGACATGGCCCGCGCGCCGTTTGAGCATTTGATTGCACGCCTGCGCGACCAGGACTGCGAGCGGGTTTATCTTTACCGCCACGGCGCGGCGCCGGCGCAGGATGACAACTTTCTGCGCGCGCTGGGACTGCGCCTGATGCAAACCTACGCCGGCGAAGACGGCGGCGCCGGCGGGCGCCTTTATTACTTTGACATCTTCGACTACAAGGACGCGCCCGACTGGCTTAACAGCCGCTTCTGGGCGAATCCGCAGATGTGGGACAAGGCGCGCTGGTGACGCGCGCGCAAAGAGAGGGAGAACCGGGCGGGGCCGGACGGCGCGCGGACTGCGGGCGGTGCGGCCGGTTGCGGCGGGTTTCGGGCGGCTTGTGGGGGTGGTGTGCCGGATGACGGCGGGGCTTTTGGCGGCCTGGGCGGCGTCGCCGGCGGCGCGGCGCGCGCCGGCTGTCAGATGGCGGTTTCGCCGGACTCGCCGGTGCGGATGCGAACCGCCTGCTCCAGATCAAGCACGAAGATCTTGCCGTCGCCGATTTTGCCGCTGTTGGCGGTGTCGGCGATGGCCTTGACGACGGCGTCGGCCTGGGCGTCGGTTACCGCGGTCTCCAGTTTCAGCTTGGGCAGAAAGTCCACCACATACTCGGCGCCGCGGTAGAGTTCGGTGTGCCCCTTCTGGCGCCCGAAACCCTTGACTTCGGTCACGGTCATGCCGGTTACATTGACCCGCGACAGCGCCTCGCGCACCTCGTCGAGTTTGAACGGCTTGATGACGGCCACAATCAGTTTCATGATATTTCCCCTCAGGTTACCGGCAGCATGACCCCGGTCTGCTTCTGGTATTTGCCGTTGCGGTCCTTGTAGGAAGTCTCGCAGATGTCGTCGGATTCCAGAAACAGCAGTTGCGCGACGCCCTCGTTGGCGTAGATTTTCGCCGGCAGCGGCGTCGTGTTTGAGAATTCCAGCGTGATGTGCCCCTCCCACTCCGGCTCCAGCGGCGTTACATTGACGATGATGCCGCATCTCGCATATGTGGACTTGCCGACGCAGATGGTCAGCACCGAGCGCGGAATGCGAAAATACTCCACGGTGCTCGCCAGCGCGAAAGAGTTGGGCGGGATGATGCACACATCGGCGTCCATCGCCACAAAGCTGTCCTCGTCAAACGCCTTCGGGTCCACAATCGCCGAATGAATGTTCGTGAACACCTTGAAATGATTGCTGCACCGCACATCGTAGCCGTAACTCGAGGTGCCGTAGGAGATGACGCGGGCGTCGTCCAGGCGCGAAATCTGGCGCGGCGCAAACGGCTCTATCATGCGCCGCTCGCGCGCCATCGCGCGTATCCAGGTGTCGGCCTTGATGGGCATGACCGGTCAGTCGTTCTGAATGACGATTTTCGGGAACTTCGCGGAATAGTCTTTGGCGCGCACCGCGAGGCGCGCCGCCGTTTTTCTCGCGGTTTCAAGATAGATGCCGGCGAGGCGCCCGTGCGGCTCGGCGACGACCGTCGGCTTGCCGCCGTCGGTCTGCTCGCGGATGGCCTTGTCGAGCGGCAGATAGCCCAGCACCTCGACGCCGTAGTCGCGCGCAATCCGGTCGCCGCCGCCGGCGCCGAAGATGTGCTCCTCGTGCCCGCACCGGCTGCATATATGGGTGCTCATGTTTTCAATGACGCCGAGGATGGGCACATCCACCTTCTCGAACATCTTGATACCCTTGCGCGCATCCAGCAGCGCGATGTCCTGCGGCGTCGTCACAATAACCGCGCCGCTGACCGGGATTTTCTGCGCCAGCGTCAGTTGCACATCGCCGGTGCCGGGCGGCAGGTCAACGACCAGGTAATCAAGGCCGCGCCAGTTGGTGTTTTTCAGCAGTTGTTCCAGCGCCTGCGTCACCATCGGCCCGCGCCAGATCATCGGCGTTTCCTCGTCAATCAAAAAACCGATGGACATCGCCTGCACGCCGAACGAGTCGAGAGGCTCGAGCGTCTCGCCGTCTTTGGTGTCTGGCTGGCCGCGGATGCCGAGCATCGTCGGCTGGCTGGGGCCGTAGATGTCGGCGTCGAGCAGGCCGACGGCGGCGCCTTCCGCCGACAGCGCCAGCGCCAGGTTCACCGCCGTCGTGGACTTGCCGACGCCGCCCTTGCCGGACGCCACGGCGATGACATTGCGGATGTTGGCGAGCGGCTTCAGGCTTTTCTGCACCGAATGCGACTGAATCTCCCAGCCGGCGTCCACCTCGACGCGCTCGACGCCGTCCAGCGCCTTGACCTTGTCCTCGACCATGCCCGCCAGTTCGCCGACAAAACTCCGCGCCGGATAGCCGAGACGCAGCCGCGCGCGCACCGTGGCGCCGTCGACCGCAATGTCGGCGACCGCCCCGGAAGTCACCAGGTCTTTCCCGGTGTTGGGGTCTATCGTCTCTTTCAGGGCCTGCTCGACGGCCTGGCTGTTCAGTTGTGACATGGTTTTGCGCCGCTTTGCGGAGCGGTGATTATATCAAAGTCTTGACGGCGGGACGAAAGCATGGATACTGCAATATATGGAACGAATTGCCAATTTGCACATTGAAAAATTGCCGGAAGGCGTTTATCTCGCCACTTCCGACGATATCCCCGGGCTTGTGGCCCAGGGCCGCACCATTACCGAGACAGTTGAAATTGCGCGCGATGTCGCAAAAAAACTGCTGGAAGCACAGTCTGAACGGCAGAAACAGATTCCGCTGGCCGATACGGGGCATCCTGTGCAAACGGGGAAAGAAGGCCGGATACAGGTGCGAAAAGCCCTCTTCTGAAACGGAAACCGCCGCTATCAATCAGCCGCGGGTCTTGTGCGGCGGGCGTGGCCGCTTGCCGGCGGCGGGGAGCCAGCGAAGATCAATCTTTCTGTGATGCGCCGCGCAATCCCCCAGATAAAGATTAATCAGGCTTTGGTATGGAATACCCGTGTCGTTCGACATGGAGCGGAAGTATTCAATGACATCGCCCCTCATCCTGATTGTCACCCGCTTTTTCAGTTTGGACGCATATGGGTTCTTCCCCGACTTCATTGAAGACAAATCATATTCGGATTTCATGATACGCCTCTTGTGTAGAATTTCCGCTCTTTTGCTGTCGCCTTGCGGGCGGAGATTATGCGTATCGTCTGCCCGTCCCTGACACAATGGCAGACCAGAAGGATGCGTAATTCGATGCTCATTCCAAGCATGAGGAAGCGGTCTTCCTCAAGTTGCCCGCTGTTGAAAAACTGAATTGCATTATCATCATAAAAGACGGAAACAGCCTCCTCAAACGAGACGCCGTGTTTTCCCCGATTTGTGCGGTTTTTTGCGGCATCCCAATCAAACTGCATGAGGCGCATTGTATGTATAATTCACGGAAATGGCAAACATTACAAGACGCCGCCGCCCGCCACTTCTGACGATGACCGAAAAACGCGAAATTCTGGTTACCAACGCCCTGCCCTATGCCAACGGGCCGATTCATCTGGGGCATTTGCTGGAATACATCCAGGCCGACATCTGGGTGCGTTTTCAGCGGCTGCGCGGCAACGAGTGCCATTACATCTGCGCCGACGACGCGCACGGCACGCCAATCATGATCAAGGCGCAGGAGGAAGGCGTCGCGCCGGAGCAGTTGATTGCGCGCATGCACAAGGAACACCTGGAAGACTTCAAGGCGTTTCTGGTGAACTTTGACAACTACCACACGACCCACTCAGAAGAAAACCGCGAATTGTCCAACCTGGTGTACCGGCGGCTTTGCGACGGCGGCCACATCGTGCGGCGCAGCATCACCCAGGCGTTTGACGAGCAGGCCGGCATGTTTCTGCCCGACCGCTACATCCGCGGCGAATGCCCGCGCTGCGGCGCCGCCGGGCAGTACGGCGACTGCTGCGAGGCGTGCGGCTCGACCTACGCCGCGTCGGAACTGGTGAACCCGGTTTCGGTGCTGAGCCGCAACAAGCCGGTTGAGCGCGAATCGGAGCATTACTTCTTCCGCCTCGGCGATTTCGCCGAGCAACTGAGGGCGTGGACACAGGGCCGCCATGTGCAGCCCGAAATCAGCAACAAACTCGGCGAATGGTTTGAGGCCGGGCTGCAAGACTGGGACATCTCGCGCGACGCGCCCTACTTCGGCTTTGAGATACCCGGCCATCCGGGCAAGTATTTCTATGTGTGGCTCGACGCGCCCATCGGCTACATGGCGAGTTTCCGCAACTACTGCGAGCGCGGCGGCGCCGACTTTGACCGCTACTGGAAGGAAGGCGCCGACACCGAACTGCACCACTTCATCGGCAAGGACATCGCCTACTTCCACACGCTGTTCTGGCCGGCGATGCTGGCGGGCGCCGGTTTCCGCCAGCCGACGGCGGTGCATTGCCACGGGTTTGTGACCATCAACGGGCAGAAAATGTCGAAATCGCGCGGCACTTTCATCACCGCCAAAACCTATTTGCAACACCTGCCGCCGGAATACCTGCGCTATTACTTCGCCGCCAAACTCGGCAACCACATCGGCGACGCCGACCTTAACCTGGACGACTTTGTGCAGCGCGTCAACAGCGACCTGGTCGGCAAGATAGTCAACATCGCAAGCCGCTGCGCGAGTTTCATCCACAAACACTTCGACGACACCGTGCTGTGCACCGATGACACCGCCGGCCACGAACTGTGCCGCGAATTCACCGCCGCCGGCGACGCCATCGCGCGCGATTACGAGAACCTTGAATACGCCGCCGCGATGCGCGCCATCATGGCGCTGGCCGACAAGGCCAACCAGTACATAGACCGCCGCAAGCCGTGGGACATCGCCAAACGCGACGGCGCGAGCGCCGAACTGCACATTGTTTGCAGTCTCGGCCTGCTGCTGTTCAGCCGCCTCGCGCTGTATCTGCGCCCGGTGCTGCCCGACACCTGCGCGAAGGCCGCGGCGTTTCTGAACTGCCCGCTCGACCGCTGGCAAGACGACTTCTTTGCCGACAAGAACCGCAACGGCGAGGAGCGCCACAAGATCAACCGCTTTCAGCCGCTGCTGACGCGCATTGAACGCGCCGCCGTCCGGCAACTGGTCGCCGCGCCGGGGCCAGGTGGGGACAAGGCTGACGGCAAGACCGGCGGCAAAGCCGGCGCAAGCGGCGCAACGGCGACGGCAGCGCAAATTGAATACGCCGACTTCCAGAAACTCGACCTTCGCGTCAGCAAGATCATCAGCGCCGGGAGCGTTGAAGGCGCCGACAAACTGCTGCGCCTTGAAGTGGACATCGGCGAGACAAAACCCCGCAGCATTCTCGCCGGCATCCGCCAGGCATACAAACCGGAGCAACTGCGCGGGCGCCTCGTCGTCGTCGTCGCCAACCTGGCGCCGAAGAAGATGCGTTTCGGCGTTTCCGAAGGCATGGTGCTGGCCGCCGGCCCCGGCGGCGGCGACCTGTTTCTGGCGGCGGCGGAC
>RKSI01000141.1 GCA_007570905.1 Gammaproteobacteria bacterium | reverse complement strand
CACACAAACTCGCATGATGAATCGTCTTCCTCCCTGCGTGCTATGGTACCCTGTTCGCGCAACGCCCGAACCGCATCCGGCAGTTGCCGGAAACCGCCATGCCCCGCCCGCCCGCCGACACCGTCCGACAACGCCTACGCAAAATGCGCGGGCGAGCGGCGGCCATTCTCGCGGCCATCCTGCGGAAAATCGCGCGCCGCGCGCCCTTCGGCAAGCCCTTAATTGAACGCCTTGCCGCGCGCCTTGCGCCCGCGCTGTGGGCCGATGGTGCGCCGCCGCGCTACGCGCCCCTGCCCGCCGCGACCTTCGCCAATCTGGAGAAATACTGCCTGTTCATCGGCTACCCGTACAGCGGCCACAGCATCATCGGCGCCATTTTAAGCGCGCACCCGGAAGCCGTCGTCAGCAATGAACTGTGGGACTTCCGCTATCTGTGGGAAGGCGCCGCGCGCGAGGAATTGTTCACCGCCATCCTTGAACGCGACCGGCAATGGAGCGAGAACGGCTGCGTCGGCGGCGGCGGCTACTCCTACGCCGTCCCCGGCCAGTGGCAGGGGCGCTATGCGAGGCTGCGCGTCATCGGCGACAAGGGCGGCGGCAAACTCAGCGAGGTGATTGCGAAGAAAGACCCGCGGCTGCTGGAAAAAATGCGCGCATGGGTCGGCCTGCCGCTGCGCCTGGTGCACATCACGCGCAACCCCTACGACACCATCGCCACGATGTATGCGCGGCTCGGCGCGCCGCCGGACAACCTTGAGCGCGGCCTGGACGGCTGCATCCGGCGTTATTGGGAACTGGCCGGCGCGGTCCATGAATCCACAAAAGACCTGGCGCGGGACGAATTGCTGGTGCTGCGCCACGAGGACTTCATCGCCCGTCCGCGCGACAGCATCGGGCGACTCTGCCGTTTCATCGGGCTGGACTACAATGAGGATTACCTGAACGACTGCGCTTCCATTGTCTATGCCGACACCCACAAAAGCCGAACGCAAATCAACTGGCCGCGGCGCGCGCTCGCCGATATTGAGGCCGGCATCGGGCGTTATCCGCGTGAACTGGGCGGTTATCGTTTTGCCGATTGACACCGCTGTGGCCGGCGCCGGTGCGCGATGAGCGATGGCCTGAAAATTGTCGTCAGCGGGCGCGTTCAGGGCGTCGGCTTCCGCGCCTTCGTGCGCGCGCAGGCGCGGCGGCGCGGCGTGACCGGTTACGCCAGAAACCTTGCCGACGGGCGCGTTGAAGTCGCGCTCTACGGCGATGCCGGAGCCGTTGAGCAGGTTCGCCAGGCCGTGGCCGAAGGCCCGCCGCCGGCGCGGGTCGCCGATTTGCAAAGCGAACCCGCGACAGCGCCCGCGCCCGGCGATTTCACCATCGGCTAAGCGCGGCGTCTTCGGGCTGGACTGCCCGTTCCATTCAATCCGGCTGTCAGCGGGGTTTTGCCGCCGTATTCGGCGCGGCAGACAGGCGGCTGTTCGGCAAACCGGCTGTCGCGGTCTTTTGCCGGCGCGGGCGCGGGCAGGCGGGCGCCCGCTCAATCAAACTCGGTGTCTTTCCAGCGGCGGATTTCGCCGAAGATTTCAGCGTCGCCCGTCAGGCCGGCGCGGCGGCGGCGCGCCGCTTCAATGACCTGCGGCTGGTCAAAACGCAAAAAGGGATTGGTCTCGCGCTCCGTCGCCATCCGCGACGGCACCGTCGGACGCCCGGCCTCTCTCATTGCCAGCGCCTCTTGCTCGCGCCGCAGCAGCGCCTCGTTGTCCGGTTCCACCCACTTGGCAAAGGCGATGTTGTCCAGCGTGTATTCGTGCGCGCAATAGATTTCGGTGGTGTCCGGCAACTTCCGCAACTTCGTCAGCGACGCGCACATCTGCACCGGCGTTCCCTCAAAGAGGCGGCCACAGCCGCAGGCGAAGATGGTGTCGCCGCAGAACAGCCGCCCGACGCCGCCCGCGCCTTCGGCATAGTAGGCGATGTGCGTGCGTGTGTGGCCGGGCACCTCAAACACCTCAAATTCCGCCGGCAGAAAGTCCAGATGCACGCGGTCGCCCTCGCCGACGACGCGCGTCACGCCGCCGATGCGCTGGTCGGCGGGGCCGCAGACGAGCGCATCGGGAAACAGTTGCAGCAGGCGCTCTACGCCGCCTATGTGGTCGGCGTGGTGGTGGGTAATCAGTATCGCCGACAATTCCAGGCCGCCGGCGCGCAGCGCCTCAATGACCGGTTCGGCGTCTCCCGGATCCACCGCCGCGGCCCGCCCGCCGCCGCCGGCCAGCAGCCACAGATAGTTGTCGCTGAACGCCGGGATGGTCCGCACCGACCACACTACTCGGGCGCCTCGCCGCTTTTCTGCTGCCAGTTGACCGGCTGCGCCGGCACTATCGTCGAAATCGCGTGCTTGTAAAGCATCTGCACGGTGTTGTTCTTGAGCACGATGACGAACTGGTCGAATGCGTCAATTCTGCCCTGCAGTTTGACGCCGTTGACCAGATAGACCGAGACCATGATGCCGGCCTTGCGCACGGTGTTCAGAAACGGGTCCTGGATGTTCGGCCCCTTTGGCGCGGAATACTGCCCGCGTTTGATTGCGTGGATATTATCCGGTTGCATGGTGTTGATAGACTCCTGTTTGCTTTTCCGTTTCCGCGGCTGTTTGCGCGGCTATTTCCGCGGCAATCCGCGCCCAGTCGGAACGGTCGCTGTAATGAACCTGCAAGTTTGGCATCCGGCGCATCCATGTCAACTGCTTTTTTGCCAGTTGCCGGGTCGCGCAAACCGCCCGCAGGCGCATTTCGGCGAAGTCGCAATGCCCGCACAGATGTTTCCACGCCTGGCGGTAGCCGACCGCGCGCATGGACGGGCGCGACAAATCCAGGTCGCCGCGCAGCATCAGGCCGGCGACTTCATCGAGCAGGCCGTCGCCCAGCATGGCGTCGAAGCGGCGCTCGATGCGCCGGTGCAGGCGCGCGCGGTCGGCGCAATCCAGGCCGATGCGGTGGATGCTCCCGGCCAGCGGCGGCTGCGCGCGGGGCGCGGCGCGCTGCCACTGGCTGAAGGGGCGCCCGCCCGACAGGCACACTTCCAGCGCGCGCTGCACGCGCTGCGAATCCATCGGGTGGATGCGCGCCGCCGACGCCGGGTCAAGCCGCTGCAATTCGTCGTGCAGCGATTGCAGCCCCTCGCGGCGGGCGCGCGCCTCGAGCGCGCCGCGAACCGACGGATCGGCGCCGGGCATCGCCGCCAGGCCGTGTTCCAGCGCGTGAAAGTAAAACATCGTGCCGCCCGCCAGCAGCGGCACGCGACCGCGCGCCTGTATGTCCCGCACCGCGGCGGCGGCGTCGCGGCAAAACGCCGCCGCCGAATAGCTTTGCGCCGGGTCGCGGATGTCCAGCAGGTGGTGCGGCGTTTGCGCGCGCGCCGCCGCGCCGGGCTTGGCGGTGCCGATGTCCATGCCCTTGTAAATCAGCGCCGAATCCACATTGACAATCTCGCACGCAATCCGCCGCGACAATTCCGCCGCCACCGCGGTCTTGCCGCTCGCGGTCGGCCCCATCAGGAAGATCAGGCCGTCGCAGCAGGCCATCGCGGCGCCCGCGGCATGTCGGTCATTGGCCGCGTTTGAATAGTTTGTCCAGTTGCTCCATGCCCAGTTGCGCCCAGGTCGGGCGGCCATGGTTGCACTGGCCGCTGCGCTCGGTTTTCTCCATGTCGCGCAGCAGTGCGTTCATCTCGTCGAGCGACAGCATGCGGTTGGCCCTGACCGAGCCGTGGCAGGCCATTGTTGAAAGCACCGCGTCGAGGCCGCGCTCAACGCGCTGCGACGCGCCGTGCTCGGCCAGGTCGGCGAGCACATCGCGCAGCAGTTGCGCGGCGTCGGCGCCGTTCAGCAGCGACGGGATGCGGCGCAGCGTCAGCGTGGCGGGGCCGCTGCGGTCAACGCCCAGGCCGGCGCGCTTCAGGTCGTCGGCGTGGCGTTCGCAAAGGTCGGCCTCGTGTTCGCCGACTTCAACCGACACCGGCACCAGCAGCGGCTGCTCGCGTATCCCCCGCCCCTTGTGCGCCTGTTTCAGGCGTTCGTAGGTGATGCGCTCGTGGGCGGCGTGCATGTCCACCAGCACCATGCCCTTGTCGTTCTGCGCGACGATATAGACGCCGTGTATCTGGCACAGCGCATAGCCGAGCGGCGGCATCTCGCCGGCGTCCGCGTCCGCAGCCGGGGCGGGCGTGGCGGCGTACGGCGGCGATGGCCGGTCGCTGATGCGGTGGTAGAAGTCGGTCGCCGGCGCCGACTGCGGGCGCGGAATATGCAGCACCGCCGCCTGCGGGTTTTCATTGACCAACTCGCGCTGGTGCTCGGCCAGGTTCGGCATGTCGGCGGGCGTGAGTTTGGCGACCGCGCGCTTCATCGTCACCCGGACAAAGTCGTGCACCAGGCGCTGGTCGCGGAAACGGACTTCGTGCTTGGCCGGGTGCACATTGACATCCACCGCCGACGGCTCGATATCCAGGTACAGCACATAATACGGATGGCGGCCATGGTAGAGCACATCCTCAAATGCCTGGCGGGCGGCGTGGGCGACGGTCTTGTCGCGCACGACCCGCCCGTTGACATAGCAGAACTGCATGTCGGGCTGGCTGCGCGACACCGTCGGCGCGCCGATCCAGCCCGACACCTCCAGGTTGTCGGCGCGCCCCTGAAAGCGCGCGCAATGTTCGGCGAAGGCGGCGCCGAGTATCTTGCGCAGCCGCCGCCGCTGCTGCTCCTCGCCGGCGGCGGCCTCAAAGTGCAGCAGCGTCCTGCCGTCGTGCTCGAGAATGAACTCCACATCAAGGCGCGACAGCGCGATTTTGTGAAAGAACTGCTGGATGTGGCCGAACTCGGTGCGTTCGGTCTTAAGGAATTTGCGGCGCGCCGGCACGGATGAAAACAAATCGCGCACCTCAACGACGGTGCCGCGCCGCGCCAGCGCGCACGGCTCCGGTTCGCCGAACTCGCCGTCGCCGCGCGCGCGCAGGCGCCAGCCGCATTCGCCGCCGTCGGTGCGCGACGACAGCGTCAAGTCCGACACCGACGCGATGCTCGGCAGCGCCTCGCCGCGAAAGCCGAAGTCGCACACCTGCGTCAGGTCGTCGAACGCGGCTATCTTGCTGGTCGCGTGGCGCGACAGCGCCAGCGCCAGTTCGTCCTTCGCAATGCCGCGGCCATTGTCGGAGATTTCAATGCGCTTGACGCCGCCGTGCTCGATGCGCGCGCGCACGCGGGTGGCGCTGGCGTCGAGGCTGTTTTCAACCAGTTCCTTGACCACCGAACCCGGGCGCTCGATGACCTCGCCCGCCGCAATCTGGTTAATCAGGCGCGACGGCAGCACCTGGATGGGGCGGTTCAGCGGCACGCCGCGCCCTCTGCTACAATGGCCGCTATTGCGCTCATGATGCGAATTATACAGAGCGCGCCGCCGATGCGCCCGCCCGCCGCCGATGCCGATTCAGATTTATCCCGACCGCCGCGTCTGCGATTCGGTCCGCAACCTCTATCTTGACGACCCGCTGCTGCACCGCGACGGGCCGCTGGTGTACGGCAACTTCCTGGCCAGCCTGGATGGCCGCATCGCCGTCGTCAGCGGCGGCCTCGCGCAACTGCCGCCGCGCCTGACCAGCGACAATGATTTGCGCCTGTTCCTGGAACTCGAGGCGCAGGCGGACTGCGTCGTCACGCACGGCGGCTATCTGCGCGCGCTGGCCGAGGGGCGGCTCGGCGACATCCTGCGGATTGAAGACCCGCAACTGCGGGAATGGCGGCAAGCGCATGGCCTCGCCGCGCAGCCGCTGATTGCGGTTTGCAGCGCGACGCTGGACTTTCCGCTGCCCGGCCATCTTGATTTGCAAAGGGTTCGCATCATCACCGGCGCGCGGCACGACCGCAAACGCCGCAAGCAATGGGAGAACAGGGGCTGCCGCGTGGTTGAAACCGATGGCGACAGAGTGGAGGGGAAGCCGCTGATGGAACATCTGATTGGCGGCGGCTGCAAGCGCATTTACCTGGCCGCAGGCCCCGAGTTGTTCGAGTCGTGCATCGCCGGGCGCTGCGTTGATTATCTTTACCTGACGCTGTCGTGCCAATTGCTCGGCGCGCCGGATTTTGTGACGATGATTCCGGGAAAACACGCGCTTGAGCGTTGCCGCCTGAAGCCGGCGCGCCTGATTCTGGACGACTCGCCGTCGCTGCAATACGCGCAGATTTACGCGGCTTTCCGCTGCGACTATTCAACGCCGCCGCGCTGAAACACCGGCGCGGCGCGCGCCTGTTTCAAATCACTTCGCAACCGTTCATGTACGCTTGCAGCGCCGCCGGTATCCGGATGCGCCCGTCCTCTGTCTGGTGGTTTTCCATCAGCGCAATCAGCGTGCGCCCGACCGCCAGCCCCGAGCCGTTCAGCGTGTGGACGAGCGCGGGCTTGCCGCCGCCGGGCGCGCGCACGCGCGCCTTCATTCGCCGCGCCTGAAAGTCCAGCATGTTGCTGCACGACGAAATCTCGCGGTAGCGCCCCTCGCCCGGCATCCAGACCTCGATGTCGTAGGTCTTGGCCGAGGCGAAACCGAGGTCACCCGCGCACAGGACGACGACGCGGTACGGCAGTTCAAGCAGTTGCAGCACCGCCTCGGCGTGCGCCGTCAGTTCCTCCAGCGCCTGCCACGATTGCCCGGCGGCGACGATTTGCACCAGTTCAACCTTCTCGAACTGGTGCTGGCGCATCAGGCCGTGCGTGTCCTTGCCGTAGGCGCCGGCCTCGGAGCGGAAACACGGCGTGTGCGAAACCAGTTTCAGCGGCAACTCGCCGTCCTCGATGATCCGGTCGCGGCACAGGTTGGTCAGCGACACCTCGGCGGTCGGAATCAGGTAGAACGGATTGTCGGTTTGCAGTTTGAACAGGTCGCCCTCGAATTTCGGCAACTGGCCGGTGCCGGTCAGCGCGTCGGCGTGGACGATGTAGGGCGCGTACACCTCGCGGTAACCGTGGCGGCTGACATGCAGTTCCAGCATAAAGCGCGTCAGCGCGCGCTGCAATTCGGCGAGGGCGCCGTAGAGCACGCAGTAGCGCGAGCCGGATATCTTCGCCGCCGCCGCGATGTCGAGCAGGCCGGATTGTTCGCCGAGCGCGACATGGTCGCGCGGCTTGAAGTCAAAACTGCGGGCATCACCATGGCGGCGAACCTCGGCGTTGGCGCTCTCGTCGGCGCCGGGCGGCACCGACTCGTCGGGGATGTTCGGCAGACTCAGCAAAAACCCGTTGAGTTCGTCCTGCAAACCGGCGAATTGCGCGCGCTTTTCCTTCAGAAGTTTTTTCAGCCGCCCGACATCGGCGGGCATCTGCGCCGCGCCGCCGCCGGCCTTGCGTTCGCCCGTCTCGCGCGACCGGCGGTTGACATCGGCCTGCAAGCCTTCCAGTTCAACCTGCATGGCCTTGCGGCGGTTTTCCAGGCCGCGGTAGGCGGCGGGGTCATAATCGCCGCCGCGCAGTGCAAGACGCCTGAAAACGCCGTCCGGGTCGTTGCGCAGCAATTTGGGGTCGAGCATGGCGGTTGGGTGCGGTGTGCGCGGCGCGCGGCCTTTGCGGGCCTTTGCGGGCCTTTATGGGCCTTATATGGGCAATCGCAGGCGTTTATAATAGCCGACAACCGCGGGAAATAAAAACCGGATGCACCACGATATCGCGCTTTTCACCGTCTTTCTTATCTTCACCGGCGCCGCCGTGATGGCCACCGCCGCGCTGTTCACGCGGCAGACCATGCTGGTCGCCTATATCGTGCTCGGGCTGGTGCTGGGGCCTGCCGGCTTCGGCCTGGTGGAGGATTCGACCGGCATCGCCGAAATATCGGAAATCGGCATCGCCTTTCTGCTGTTTTTGCTGGGGCTGGACTTGTCGCCGGTCAAACTGCTGAAAATGCTTCAGGCGACCGCCGCGCCGACGCTGCTGAGCTGCCTGGTGTTCGCGTCCGTCGGCCTGCTGTTCGGCCATGCAATCGGGCTTGGCACGGCGGAGATTCTGGTGCTGGCCTCGGCGCTGATCTTTTCAAGCACCATCATCGGCCTCAAACTGCTGCCGACGACGGTGCTGCACCACAAGCCGACCGGCGAGACCATCATCAGCGTGCTACTGCTGCAAGACCTGCTCGCGGTGCTGATTCTGGCGGCCCTGCACGCCTTCGCCGGCGGCGACAACGCCGACGCCCGGCAAATCGTGCTGCGGCTGATGTCGCTGCCGCTGCTGGTCGCGCTGATTTATGTGTTGCAGCGCTATGTCATCCTCAAACTGCTGCGGAAGTTCGACAAAATCAAGGAATACATCTTTCTGCTTATGATCGGTTGGTGCATCGGCATCGCGCAGATGACGGCCTGGCTCGGCCTGTCCTACGAGATTGGCGCCTTCATCGCCGGCGTCATCCTCGCCGCCAACCCGATTGCGCTGTATGTCGCCGGGTCGCTGAAACCGCTGCGCGACTTTTTCCTGATTATCTTCTTCTTCTCGCTCGGCAGCGGCATAGACTTGTCGGCGCTGCAGGCGGTGCTGTTGCCGGCGGTGCTGCTGGCCGCGCTGGTGCTGCTCATCAAGCCCGCCGCCTTCCGCCTGCTGCTGACGCGCGCCGGCGAAGACCGCGACCGCGCGCGCGAAGTCGGCGTGCGCTTGGGCCAGGGCAGCGAATTCTCGCTGCTGATTACCGCGCTGGCCCACGAACTGCACCTGATTGGCGCCAACGCCGCGCACCTGATTCAGATTGCGATGCTGATTACCTTCATGGTCTCCCCCTACCAAATCGTAATGCGCTACCCCACCCCCATCGCCCTGACCGACCGCCTCCGCCGCGACTAAACCCTGCCCGCGTCAGCGCCGCCGGTGCGGGTCGGGGGGAGGCGGGCGAGGAGCAGGCCGGAGAGGAAGCCGCCGAGGTGGGCGGCGTTGGCGATGTGGATGCCGATGAGCGAGAACACGCCGGTCATGCCGAGCGCCATCCAGACCAGCAGGAAGCCGACGACGCCTTGCGGCAGGTGCAGCGGCGACGCCGGGCGGGAACGGCCCGCCAGCCAACAGTAGCCGAGCAGGCCGTACACGACGCCCGACATGCCGCCGAACAGACTGCCGGGAGAATACCCATACTGGCTGACATTCGCGCACAGCGCCGTCACCGCCGCGATGAGCAGCAGCCGGGCGCTCCCTTGCGATGATTCAACGCGCCGGCCCAAATCGGCCAGCCACAGCAGGTTGAACAGCAGATGCAGTGCGCCGAAATGCAGAAACGCCGGCGTTATGAAGCGCCACCACTGGCCGCCGGCGGCGATGGACAAGTCCTCAAAAGACAGCAGATGCACGAGGTAGGCATTCCTCGTCCAGACCAGCCAGGCGCCGGCGATGCTCAACAACGCCAGCGCGATGACCGCGGGATAGCGCCCGATTGCGGCAAGCACGCGGCGGCTGTCCGGCCAGCGCAGCGCTGAATCGCCGACTTCGGCGGCGGCCAGTTCCAGTTCGCCCGACCGCCATTGCTCAAACCGGCGGCGCACCGCGGCAACTTCGCCCTGCTCCGCGAGCAGCACGACCTGGCGCCCTCCTTCCTCGACGATGCGGTGAAAAACGCCGCGCTCCGACAGATGCCGGCTGAACGGCCTCAAATCCGCGTCAAGCGGCGTCTCGATTGCCTTGAACCACTGCATAACCGACGAATTTTATCAGGCCGGCGGTGAAAACAGATATGATGACGGGTTATGCTGCCATTTCTGATTACCGCCGCGGCGGTCATAGTCGTGCTGGTGCTGGCGCGCTGGCTGAAGCGGCAGCCGCCGCGCGCGCGGCGCAAATATCTGCTGTATGCGGCGGGCGCGGTGCTGGTCGGGCTGGCGGCCACGGGGCGGCTGCACTGGCTGGCGGCGGCCATCGGCGCGGCGTTGCCGCTGGTGTACAAGTTGATTGCGCTGGCGCGGTTCGCGCCGCTGTTCACGCGGGTGTTTCACCATTTCAATTTCGGCTCGCAGGGGCACGCCAATTTCCAGAGCCGCTCGCTGCTGCTGGAAGTCAATCCGCTGACCGGCACCGTGGACGGGCGCGTTCTCGCCGGGCGCTTCAAGGGGCGGCGCCTCAGCAGTCTGGGCCGCGCCGACCTGGACGCGCTGATGCAGGAGTTTCAGAAGAACGACCCGCAAGCGGCTGAACTGCTGCAAAGTTACCACCGGATGCACTCGCAGCGCGAGGCCGGCGGCGAGGCGCGGCAGACGGCCTCTTCCGGCATCAGCGAGGAAGAAGCGTGGCGCATCCTCGGCCTGAAACCGGGCGCCGCGCGCGAGGCGATTATCGAGGCGCACCGGCGCCTGATTCAAAGGCTGCACCCCGACCGCGGCGGCTCGGCCCACCTCGCGGCGCTGATTAACCAGGCGAAAGACCTGCTGCTGAAATAACCCGCCCGCAGGCCGACAGACGATGCCGAAAGCCGCGCACAGAATGATGCGGATTGCCGAGCCGGTCATTCCGGTCATCAACCGCCTTGCGGCGCGCCGCCCGGGCACGATTTCACTCGGACAGGGCGTCGTGTTTTATCCGCCGCCGGCGGCGGCGCTGCGACAGGCGGCGGCGCAAATGAACGACGCCGGGCGCCATTTTTACGGCCCCGTAGAAGGCATCGCCGCGCTGCGCGAGGCCATCGGCAGGAAACTCGCCGAACGCAACGGCATCACGCCCGGCGAAGGAACCTCGGTGTTTGTCACCGCCGGCGCCAACATGGCCTTCAACGCGCTGGTGCTGGCCGTGTGCGACCCCGGCGACGAGGTCATTCTGCCGGCGCCCTGGTATTTCAACCACCAGATGACCGTGGAGATGTGCGGCTGCCGCGCGGTCGTTGTTGAAACCGACGAACGCCATCACCCGGTTGCGGAACGAATCGAGGCCGCGATAACGCCGAAGACGCGCGCGGTCGTCACGGTCTCGCCGAACAACCCGACCGGGCGCGTTTATCCGCAGGCGCTGCTGACCGCCGTCAACCGGCTTTGCGCCCGGCGCGGCATCTATCACATCAGCGACGAGGCTTACGAGGACTTCACCTGGGACGGCCGCCGCCACTTCTCGCCGGGCGCGCTGCCGGGCGCCGGCGCGCACACGTTGTCGCTGTTCACGCTGTCCAAGAGTTACGGCATGGCGTCGTGGCGGGTCGGCTACATGGTGATACCGGACATCCTGCACGACGAGATTACCAAAGTGCAGGACAACATCCTGATTTGCACGCCGACCATCTCGCAACTCGCCGCCGCGCATTGCATTGACAACGAGCGCGGCTACCTGCGCGAACAGCGGGCGCTGATTGAGGCCAACCGCGCGCTGTGCCTGGAGCAACTCGCGGCGCTGGCCGGGGAAGGCCTGGTCGAGCCGCCGTGCGCCGAGGGCGCGCTTTATATCTTTCTGAAAATGAAACGCCGCTGCGACGACTACCGACTGGCCGAAACTCTGGTGCGCGAACACGGCGTCGCGGTGATTCCGGGTTCGGCATTCGGCCCGTGCGACGGCGCCTGCCTGCGGGTTTCCTACGGCGCGCTGCCGCCCGCCGCCATCGGCGAAGGCGTCGCGCGCCTTGTCGGCGGGCTGCGCCAATGCCTGCGCGGTCAAAAACCCGAATAAGCGAGGCTGTCGTAGATGTGGAAGCCGCCGAGGTAGGTGCCCGCAGCCGAGCCTAATGTGCTCAATATGAAAATCAGCAGCGTTCTTGCGACACGGTTGCGCCGCCATCCGCTCAGTTTTGCGGTGTCTGCCCTGAGTTTCTCGAAATCGGCCACGCGCGGTTTTCTCAGATAAAGTTCAACCGCCGCCGCGACCATGCCGGCGCCGATGGCCGGGTTGATGGAAGTCAGCGGCGCCGCGACAAAAACCGCCGCGACCGTCAGCCAGTGCGCCGAGGCGAGCGCCGCACCCAGACCGGCCAGGCCGCCGTTAATCAATATCCAGTCCACTACCAGGCTGACCCCCAAGTCAAAGTCGCGCATGAAACCGGCGACAAAGCCTGCCACAATCGCCGCGACAATCGCCCACGGCAGGTATTTCCACCAGCGCGCGGGAGACGGCGTTGTTTCATGGCGGGCGATGATGTCGTCGGCGGACTCCGCCGCGGCGGTGTTTGCCAGTTCCCGCCGCAGTCCGTCAAGATGCCCGGCGCCGACGACCGCGAGCAGCGACGCCGGCTTGTGCTCCGACACAAACTTGCGTATCTTCGCCGCCATGTAGCGGTCGCGCTCGTCTATCAGCACCTCCTCCAGCTCCCCTTCCATCAGCGGCAGATGGCGGAACGCGGTCTCCAGGGTCTCGCTGCGTTTCACTTCTTCCACATCCTCTTCCGAAATCTCGTCGCTGTAAAACAGGCCGGTCAGCAGACCCGACAGCAGCGCCGGCCTGCGCCACCAGGAGACGCCGAAATACAAACGCTTCAGCGTCAGGCCGATTTCGCGGTCAATCACGGCCAGCGGCAGGCCGCGGCTTGCGGCCAGCGCCACGGCCTCTTTCAACTCGCCGCCGGCCTCGACGCCGAAACGTTCGGCGATGCGCTGCTGGCAGCCGCCGAGAACCAGCAGCGCGGCGATGGCGAACACGCGGCGCTCGCGGATGACCTGCCACAAGTCCATCCGCGCGAGCGAACCGGGGTCGGTAATCGCCTTGTGACGGCTCATGCACAACTCAACCGCGACCGCTTCGTATTTGCCGCTTTCTATCAGGCCGCGCACCTCGCGCCGGCTGGATTCCGAGACATGCGCGGTGCCGAGTATGCCGATGCGGGTTCCGTCCAGGTTCAGCGACACGAACGGCTCGTCCTGCGCCGCCTGCGCGCCGCGCTCGTGCGGTGTTTCCGGCGCGTCTTTTGCCGGCGGCTTATTCATGATGAGGTGTCATCGGAGAGGCCGCCGGCGGCCTGCCCGCACACCGGACATTGCGGGTTTTTGCGCAGCGCGACTTCGCGCCATTGCATTTTCATCGCATCAAACAGCAGCAAGCGCCCTATCAGCGCGGAACCGATGCCCAACAGCAACTTGACGGCCTCTATCGCCTGCAAACTGCCGATGACGCCGGTCAGCGGCGACAGAATGCCGGTCGTGACGCAGCCTTCGTCCTGCGCCGCGCCTTCCGGGTAGAGACACTGGTAACACGGGCTTTGCGGCTGCGACGGCGCGAATACGCTGATTTGGCCTTCCATGCGGATGGCGGCGCCGGAGACCAGCGGCACGCGCGCCTCGCGGCAGGCGCGGTTCAGGGCGTAGCGTGTCTCGAAGTTGTCCGAACAATCCAGGACGACATCGCAGCGCGCCGCCAGCGGGCGCAATGTTTCGGCGTTCATCCGTTCGCTGATTGCGGTGACGGCCACTTCGGGGTTCAGGGCGGCGAGGCGCGCCGTTGCCGAGTCGGTCTTCGCCTCGCCGACGGCGCCGCTTGCATGCACAATCTGCCGTTGCAGGTTGGACAGGTCCACGACATCGTCGTCGGCGAGAATCAGCCGGCCCACGCCGCTCGCCGCCAGATACATCGAGGCCGGCGAGCCAAGCCCGCCGACGCCGACTATCAGCGCCGTCGAGCGCAGCAGTTTTTCCTGCCCCTCAACGCCGATTTGCGGCAGCAGTATCTGCCGGCTGTATCGCAGCAGCTGGTTGTCGTCCAGTCCCGGCATCGGGCGTCAGGATTCGCGCCGCTTCTTCCAGGCCTCCCGCTGCTCCGGCGTCGCCGGTTTCTGGTGGCGCGCCTTCCATTCGGGGTACGGCATGCCGTAGATGATTTCGCGCGCCCGCTCGTAATCCACGGCGATGCCGCGTTCCTCGGCGGCGGCCTTGTACCATTTTGCGAGGCAGTTGCGGCAGAAGTCCGCCAGATTCATCAGGTCGATGTTCTGCACATCGGTGCGCGCCCGCAGGTGCTCGACCAGCCGCCGATAGACGGCGGCCTCCACCTCTATCCGGGCTTGTTCGTCGGCTGCTTCGCCGGTTTGTTCGTTGGCGTGGGCCATTGATTTCTCCTTGATTTCTCCTTGCAGATGACCAGGCGGTGAACTGCGTATATGCGAGTATATTATAGAAGGAGGGAGCAACATGAAAACACCGTCTTACCCGATCAATGAAATTACCGGCGTCATTCTCGCCGGCGGGCGCAGCGCGCGCATGGGCGGCAAAGACAAGGGCCTGATTGCGCTGGCGGGGCGCCCGTTCATCGAGCATGTCATCGAGGCCGTCGCGCCGCAGACGGGCGCGCTGATTATCAGCGCCAACCGCAACCTCGGGCGTTACCGCGCCTACGGCTATCCGGTGGTGGCCGACGGTTTCGACGGCTTCCAGGGGCCGCTCGCAGGCATTTGCGCGGCGCTGGCGGAAACCGCCACACCTTACGCCGCCATCGCGCCGTGCGACACGCCGCGCCCGGCCGTGGACCTGGTGCGGCGCCTGTACCTAACCTTGTCGGAAAACAACGCGGACATCGCCGTCGCAGGCGACGGGCGGCGGCTGCATCCGGTGTTCTGCCTGCTGAAAACATCGCTGCACGGGTCGCTGCGCGACTTCCTGGAAGGCGGCGGGCGCAAGATAGACTGCTGGTTTGAGCAGGCGCAAACCGCCGTCTGCGATTTCAGCGACCAGGCCGAAACCTTCGACAACCTGAACACGCCCGAAGACCTGGCGCGGGCCGGCGGCGTGTCATGAAGACATCCGTCCCCGTCGTCGGCTTCTGCGCCCACAGCGGCACCGGCAAAACCACGCTGCTGGTCAAACTGCTGCAAATACTGAAGGCAAGGGGCCTGCGCGTCGGCGTCATCAAGCACGCCCACCACGACTTCGACACCGACCGCCCCGGCAAGGACAGTTACAAACTCAGAAAGGCCGGCGCGCAGCGAATGCTGGTGTCGTCAAGCCGGCGCTGGGCGCTGGTTCATGAGCACGCCGGCGAAAACCGGGAAACGCCGCTGGAAGAACTGGTGGCGATAATCAGCCGCGCGCCGCTCGACCTGATATTGGTGGAAGGCTTCAAGCGCGAGGCGTTTCCGAAGATTGAACTGCACCGCAAGGAACTGCAGCGCCCTCTTCTGCACCCGCAAGACGCCGACATCATCGCGCTGGCGACCAACGACAAGCCGGACGTCGGCGTCGGCATTCCGGTTCTCGACATTGACAATCCGCAGGCCATCGCCGACTTCCTCGCCGCGATGGTGGCCAATGGCGCCTGAATGATATATACTGGCCTGTTCACCCCGGCGGACTTGCCCCTGGCGGGCCTGCCCCGCGAAAATGACGCACAAGAAAATCAAACTGACCGAATCCGTATCCGGCAAGGAGAAGGAAATCGAGTTGCCCGTGCTGGAATCGACCGCCGGCGCCGACATCATAGACATCCGCCCGATACACGCGGAACTGGGCTATTTCACCTTTGACCCCGGCTTCGTCTCCACCGCCAGTTGCGAGAGCAAGATCACCTACATTGACGGCGGGCGCGGCCTGCTGAAATACCGCGGCTACCCGATTGAGCAACTGGCCGAGCAGAGCAATTTTGCGGAAGTCTGCTACCTGCTGTTTTACGGCGACCTGCCCGACCGCCGGCAACTCGACGAGTTCAACCAGAGCCTTGTCCGGCACAGCCATCTCGACGAGGACACCATGGCCGCGCTGCTCAACTGCTTCGGCAGGGAGCGTCATCCGATGGCGATGCTGATGGCCGCGGTCAGCCACCTGGCGGCGCTTTATCACGACGAGACCGCGGTGCACGACCCGCAATACCGCGAACGCGCGGCGCACCGCCTGATTGCGAAGATGGCGACCATCACCGCGTGGCTGCTGTGTCACCGCAACGGCAGGCCGTTGCGCCAACGCAACCCGGCGCTGTCGTACACCGAGGGGTTTCTGCAGATGGCGTTCGGCAAGTTTGACGGCAAGGCGTCGCTCAGGAAGACCTTCGTTGACGCGATGGACCTGATCCTGATTCTGCACGCCGACCACGAGCAGAACGCATCCACCTCAACGGTGCGCCTCAGCGGCAGCACCGAAACCAACCCGTATGCGGCGCTGGTCGCCGGGATTGCGTCGCTGTGGGGGCCGGCGCACGGCGGCGCCAACGAGGCGGTTATCCGCATGCTGGAGGACATCGTCGAGTCGGGCGAGTCGCTTGAATACTACATTGACCGCGCCAGGGACAAGAACGACCACTTCCGGCTGATGGGGTTCGGCCACCGGGTGTACAAGAACTACGACCCGCGCGCCAAGATCATCCGCCAGACCTGCCACAACCTGCTGTCGGAACTGGATGTCGGCGGCGACAACCAGCCCCTGCTGGAGACCGCGAGGCGACTGGAGACCATCGCGCTGGAAGACGATTATTTCATCTCGCGCAAACTCTACCCCAATGTGGATTTCTATTCGGGGATTATCCTGAACACCATGGGGCTGCCGCGCGACATGTTCACGGTCATCTTCGCGCTGGCGCGCACCATCGGCTGGATCAGCCACTGGAACGAGATGATGGCCGACAAGCACACGCGCATCGGGCGTCCGCGGCAGTTGTACACCGGGCGCTGCGAAAGGGCCTTTACGCCGATTGACGAGCGCTGACGGCGCCGCTCAGCGCGCGTCCGCCGCCTGCTCCCGCGCCGCCTCGTCGAGAAACCGCCGCACCACCGGCGCAAAACGCTCCTCGTCAACGAGGAACGAGTCGTGGCCGTAGATTGAGCCGAGTTCGACGAATTCCACCTCCCTGCCGGCCTTTTCCAGGCCCTGCGCGATTTCCTTCTGCTGCTCCAGCGGAAACAGGATGTCGCCGGTCACGCCGACGATTAGCGAGCGCCGCGTGTGTATCCGCGCAAGGCCGGCATTGACCGAGCCGCCGTGGTCGGCGACATCAAACCAGTCCATCGCCCGCGACAGGTACAGGTAGCTGTTGGCATCGAATGTCCTGACGAATTTGCGCGCGTTGTAATCAAGATACGACTCCACCTCGAACTCAATGGCGAAAGGCCCCTGCGGGCGCCTTTCCGCCGCCATTCTCGCGCGGTTGAAGCGGTGGCGCCATTCGGCGGCGGCGCGGTAGGACATCAGGCCCAGTTTGCGCGCCAGCACCATGCCGCAGTCGGGGCCTTCTTCGCCGAAGTAATCGCCGCCGTTCCAGCCCGGGTCGCAGCGGATAATCTCGCGCTGCAACGAGCGCAGCGCGATGGTGAAAGGCAGCGCGCGCGTCGCCGCCGAGATGCAGGCAAGGTAGTTGACCTCGTCCGGGTACTGAAGCGCGTACGCCAGCGCGCTCATGCCGCCCATAGAGGCGCCGACGACGGCGAACAGGTGTTCTATGCCGAGGTCGTTCAGGGCGTGGTGGCCGGCCTTGGCGATGTCTTCAATCGTCAGTTCCGGGAAACCGGCGCCGTAGGGCTTGCCGGTGGCCGGGTTGGTAGAGGACGGCGATGTGGAGCCGAAGCAACTGCCGAGCGAATTGACGCAGATGACATGAAAGCGGTCGGTGTCGATCGGCTTGCCGGGGCCGATCATGTATTCCCACCAGCCGTGCGCGGGGTCTTGCGGCGACGAGCAGGCGTGCGCCGACGGCGACAGCCCGGTGAATATCAGGATGGCGTTGTCGTGGTTTTGCGAAAGTTCGCCCCATGTCTCGCAGGCAATCTGCACTTCCGGCAGGCGGCCGCCGCGGCGCATCACAAAGCCGCTCATGCCGTAATCGCCGGACAACTTGACGATGCGGGTCGCTGGCGGAATGTGTATCATCGCCGCGTTATTTGGCGCCGTCCCCGCCGCGGCAGGTCGGGATGCCGGCCACGCAGAGTATCGCAATCAGGCCGACCAGTATGACCAGGCCGCGTCCCGGCCAGGTGTCCAGAAACAAAAACGCCGACGACAAAAACGCCGCGGCAAGGACTGCGAACGCCGTCAGTTTGACCCTTCTCTCAAGGCAGCGGTTTTGTTCCCACTGGCGGATAACCGGCCCGAAATAGCGGTTGCCCAGCAGCAGCCGGTAGAACTTCTCGGAAGAGCGCGCATAGCAGGCGGCGCCGACTATCAGGAAAGGCGATGTCGGAATCAGCGGCAGTATCAGCGCAATCACCCCCAAAAATGTGCAAATGTGCCCCGCCGCGAAAAACAGCCGGCGCTTGAACAGGTTCGACTCGATGAAGGCGCCGGGTTTGCCCGCGGGCTTATCCACCGGCCTGCTTCCCGGCGATTTGCAGCAGCAGGTCGGCGACCGGTTCGCCGGCCTGCCCCAGATAGCCGCACAGGTGAATCTTGACCGCCGGGCACTCCTTCTGCTTTGCCGCAATCTCGGCGGGGATGTCCTGCACGATGTGGGTGCCGGCGGCCAGGAAGTACGGCAGCGCGTACACCTCGCCGGCGCCGGCGTCAACGCACTGCTGTATGCCGTCGCCGATGGACGGTTCGGCCAGTTCGAGAAAAGCGTGGCGCACGCAGTGGTAACGCTCGCCCGCCTTGCGCCGCAGTCGTTCGGCGAGACGCGCTATTTCGTCGTTTGACGCCCGGCGGCGGCTGCCGTGGGCAATCAGCAAAAGTGCCTTCTTCTTCATCTGGTAATATGCGCCGTCAACCCGCAAAGCGGAATCCGGTGAAAACGCAACGGCAAATTATAAGAGGATTGGCGGCGGCGCGCAAAGGAACGGCCTGCGCCGTCGCGCTGCTGCTCGCGCTGCAGCCCGGCTGCGGCGGGATGCGCACGCTGACCAACATCGGCAAAACCGAGATTGACATGGCCACCGGCACCACCATCAAGGCGCTGAACGAATACCTGCGCCAACTGGCGCTCGCGCTCTACCGCCACAACCCGGATGAACTGGGCAGGGTTCCCGGCGCCACGCTGCAAGCGCGGATGGAGCAAATCATTGAATATCCGCTGGAGATCGGCTACGAGGAAACAGACTACAAGCAGGGCACGCAGGCCGTCGAGTTGGCGTTCGACCCGGCGTGGCGCGGCGACCGGGTGTTTGCGATGATGCTCGGCATCAGCGGCATGATACGCGGCGCATACAACGGCAAGAGGGAAATTTTCATGTTTGACTTCCTCGACGCGCAAAAACTCTACGACAGCGCCCGCAATCTGGAGATATGGAAGGAGAAGCTCAGGCGCCAGCCCGGCCCGGCGCCGGTGAAGACCGGCGGCGGGGTTTTCACGATGATAGACAAGATGACGGCGCTTCAGGATTTGACGGCCACGGTTTTCGAGAACAGGGGCGACCGCCTGATTAACCGGACGATACACGGCGCGGCGACGGTGTTTGTGCCAATCGGCCTGTGACAATCAGGCAAGGCGTCAATAAGCAAGGCGCGGCGGGCGGCCTCATGCCGCCATGTTCTTGATAATCTCGTCGCCGAAGCCGCTGGTGGTTACGAGAACCGCGCCCGGAATCAGGCGCTGCAATTCGGCGTCCACATCCCGGCGGCTGCTGATTTTGCGCCCGCGCGTGAAAATGCCGCCGCGCACGCGGGCGAGGTCGTAGGTGAGCGTCTTCGCCGCGATGGCGCCGGCGATGCCTTTCAGCACCAGGTCGGCGGCCTCGAGCCAGCCGAGGTGGCGCAGCATCATCTCCGCCGACAGGATGATGGAGCCGGGGTTGACCCGGTTTTTCCCGGCGTACTTCGGGGCGCTGCCGTGCGTCGCCTCGAAGACCGCGACATCATCGGACATGTTGGCGCCCGGCGCGATGCCGATGCCGCCGACCTGCGCGGCCAGCGCGTCGGAGATGTAGTCGCCGTTCAGGTTCAGCGTCGCGATGACATCGTATTCGTCGGGCTTGAGCAGTATCTGCTGCAGGAAATTGTCGGCGATGACATCCTTGATGATGATTTCACGCCCGTTTTCAGGGTGGCGGATTCGGTGCCACGGGCCGCCGTCCACCGGCTCGGCGCCGAATTCGCTCACCGCCAGTTCATAGCCCCAGTTGCGGAAAGCGCCCTCGGTGTATTTCATGATGTTGCCCTTGTGCACCAGCGACACCGAACTGCGGTCATTGTCAATCGCGTAGCGGATGGCCTTTCTGATTAGCCGCTGCGAGCCTTCCCTTGAAACCGGCTTGATGCCGATGCCGCAGGAATCGGTGAAACGAATGCCGCCGACCTCCATCTTGCCGGTCAGGAAATCCAGAACCTGCCGCACTTCCGGGGAATCCGCCGGCCATTCAATGCCGGCATAGATGTCTTCGGTGTTCTCGCGGAAAACCACCATGTCGGTGGTCTCCGAGTCTTTCATCGGCGTCGGGGTTCCGGGGAAATAGCGAATGGGGCGGACGCAGGCGTACAAATCCAGTTCCTGGCGTATCGCCACATTCAGCGAGCGCATGCCCTCGCCGACCGGCGTCGTCAGCGGCCCCTTGATGGCGACCGAGTATTCGCGGATCAGGTCGAAGGTCTCGCGCGGCAGCCATTCGCCGTAGAGTTCCATCGCCTTCTCGCCGGCGTACACCTCCATCCATTCAATGCGCCTGCGGTCGGCGTAGGCCGTCTCAATGGCGGTATCGACGACGCGCTGCATCACCGGCGTTACATCGGCGCCGATGCCGTCGCCCTCGATGAACGGGATGACCGGGCGGTCGGGCACCTCGAAGCCGCCGGCGGCGGCGCGGATGCGTTCGCCCTGCGGCGGCTTGCGGACATGGCTGGAAGCCGGCGGTGTCATCGCTCGCTGCAATCGTGGAGTGAGGCGGGCCGAATCAGAACTGGTCTTCTTCGGTTGAGCCGGTCAGGGCCGTGACCGACGACGAGCCGCCCTGAATGACCGTCGTGACATCGTCGAAATAACCGGTGCCCACTTCCGCCTGGTGGCTGGAGAAGGTGTAGCCCCTGTCAATCGCGCCGAACTCCTTCTCCTGCACCATCTCGACATATGCCTTCATTCCGGTCTCGGCATAATGGGCGGCAAGGTCGAACATATGGTACCACATGTTGTGGATTCCGGCCAGCGTGATGAACTGGAATTTGTAGCCCATGGCGCCGAGTTCGCGCTGGAACTTGCCGATGGTCGCGTCGTCGAGTTTCTTCTTCCAGTTGAACGAGGGCGAGCAGTTGTAGGCGAGCATCTTGCCCGGATATTCCTTGTGCACGCCCTCGGCGAAGCGGCGCGCGTCATCAAGGTCGGGCACCGCGGTCTCGCACCACAGCAGGTCGGCGTAGGGCGCGTAGGCGACCCCCCTGGCGATGGCCTGGTCAAAGCCCGCCCTGGTGCGGTAAAAGCCCTCGTCGGTGCGCTCGCCGGTGATGAACGGCTTGTCCCGCTCGTCGATGTCGGAAGTCAGCAGGTCGGCGGCGTGCGCGTCGGTGCGGGCGAGCAGCAGTGTCGGCACGCCGCAGACATCCGCCGCAAGCCTCGCCGCAATCAGTTTCTGCACGGCCTCGCGCGTAGGCACCAGCACCTTGCCGCCCATATGGCCGCATTTCTTGACCGCCGCCAACTGGTCTTCGTAATGCACGCCGGCGGCGCCCGCCTCGATCATCGCCTTCATCAACTCAAAGGCATTCAGGACGCCGCCGAAACCGGCCTCGGCGTCGGCGACGATGGGGGCGAAGAAGTCCGTGTCATGCTTGCCCTTGGCCCACTCAATCTGGTCGGCGCGGGTGAACGCGCTGTTGATGCGCCTGACCACGGCGGGAACCGAGTTGGCCGGGTAGAGGGACTGGTCCGGGTACATCTCGCAGGCGAGGTTGGCGTCGGCGGCGACCTGCCATCCGGACAGGTAAATGGCCTTGACGCCGGCCTTGACCTGCTGCATCGCCTGGCCTCCGGTGAGGGCGCCCAGGCTGTTGATGTAGGGTTCTTCGTTCAGGAGTTTCCACAATTTCCCGGCGCCCCTGCGGGCCAGCGTGTGTTCCACGCTGACGGAACCGCGCAGGCGCACGACATCCTCGGCCCGGTAGCCGCGTTTAATCCCCGCCCAGCGGGGATTTTCATCCCAATCCTTCTGGATTTCGGCAATCATGTTTTTTCTGCTCATGGCGTGGCCTTCCCTCCCGTTTGTGTAAGGCAGACCGGGTATAATAACAAGTTCAGCCGTCTGTTTCACTGAAAATTTCATGAAAACCGCCGACCTCTGCGATTCCTTCCCCGACCGCGTGGCCGTCGCCCGGCCCGTCCTGCGCGACTTCGGCGGCGCCAAATCTTTCCACGGCGCCATCGCCACGGTGCAATGCTTTGAGGACAACTCCCTGGTCAGGAAAGCGCTTGAAGGCGACGGTCGCGGGCGGGTTCTGGTGGTGGACGGCGGCGGCTCGATGCGCCGCGCCCTGCTCGGCGACCAACTCGCCGCACTCGGAGTCCGCAATCAGTGGAGCGGCGTCGTCATCAACGGCTGCATCCGCGATTCCGCGGTCATCGCCACCCTGCCCTTCGGCGTCAAGGCGCTCGGCACCCACCCGCGCAAAAGCGAAAAGAAAAACCGCGGCAAGGCCGGCCTGCCGGTCTATTTCGCCGAAGTTGAATTCAGGCCCGGGGAGTGGCTTTATGCGGATGAGGACGGAATTGTCGTGGCGCGGGAGGTGCTGGAGGCGGGATAAACCGC
>RKSI01000128.1 GCA_007570905.1 Gammaproteobacteria bacterium | reverse complement strand
CACGAGGCGCTCGCCGACCAACTGCCGCACGCGCCGCGGGGCAAGGGCACGGTCGAGAGTTGCACCTTCTGCGTGCACAAGGTGGACCGCGGCGACGGCACAACCGCCTGCGCCGAGGCGTGCGCGCGCGAAGGCCACCGCGCGCTGGTGTTCGGCGACCTCAACGACCCGGACAGCGAGATTTCAAGACGCCTCGCCGGGCACGGCGGCGCGCAGATACGCGCCGACCTCGGCCTGAACACCGGCGTGCGCTACCACGGCCTGTGACGATGCCGCCGTTTCGCCACCGCGCCCTTGACGCGAACAGCGCCGGCTACTTCGCGCTGCTGGCCGGCTTTGCGCTGTTCGCGCTGGCCGGCGCCGGCGCCGCCTGGTATATGGAGCACGAAGGCCACTATGTGACCGGCATGAACAACCAGATTGTGTGGGGCATGCCGCATGTCTTCGCCATCTTTTTGATAGTCGCCGCCTCCGGCGCGCTGAATGTCGCGTCCATCGCGTCGGTGTTCGGCAAACTTGAATACAAGCCGCTGGCGCGGCTGTCGGCCATCCTCGCCGTCGCGCTGCTGGTCGGCGGGCTGGCCATCCTGGTGCTGGACCTGGGGCGCCCCGACCGCCTGATCGTCGCGATGACCTACTACAACTTCAAGTCCATCTTCGCGTGGAACATCTTTCTTTACATCGGCTTCATCTTCGTCGCCGCCGCCTATTTGTGGACGATGTTCGAGCGCCGGATGGGGCGCTGGAACCGCGGCGCCGGCATCGCGGCGCTGCTGTGGCGCCTGGTGCTGACGACCGGCACCGGCTCCATCTTCGGCTTTCTGGTCGCGCGCCAGGCCTACGACGCCGCGCTTATGGCGCCGATGTTCGTCGCCATGTCGTTTTCGTACGGCCTCGCGGTGTTCATCCTGGTGCTGATGGCGTCGAGCCGCCTCGCGCGGCGCCCGCTCGGCGGCATGATTGTGCACAAACTGAAAAACCTGCTCGGCGTGTTCGTCGCCGCGGTGCTGTATTTTGTCGTCGCCTTCAACCTGACCAACCTTTACGCCGCCGAACACCGCGGCGTCGAGGACTTCCTGCTGGCGAGCGGCGGCGTCTATCCGCTGCTGTTCTGGGGCGTGCAGGTCGGCGCCGGCGGCCTGCTGCCGCTGTTGCTGTTCTATGCGCCGCCGCTGGCGCGTTCGCGCGCCGCCGCCGCCGCCGGCTGCGCGCTGGTCGTCGCCGGCGCGTTCGCGCAGTTGTATGTCATCATCATCGGCGGCCAGGCTTACCCGCTGGTGCTGTTTCCGGGCATGGAGGAAAGCAGCAGTTTCTTCGACGGCGTCGTCGCCGGTTACACGCCGAGCCTGCCGGAACTGGCGCTCGGCGCCGGCGGCGTCGCGCTGTCGCTGGCGCTGCTGATGTTCGCGCTGGCCGTCCTTGATTTCCTGCCCGAAGACCTGTCCGACAGCAGTTTCAACACCGCCGCCGCCGCGGCCAGGTGACGGCGGCGCGGCCCGATGGCGCGGTTGCTGGTCAGCGCGGCGCACAAATCGTCCGGCAAGACGGTCATCGCCGCCGGCCTGTGCGAGGCGCTGAAAGCGCGCGGCATGGAAGTGCGCGCTTTCAAGAAAGGCCCCGACTACATTGACCCGCAATGGCTGGCGCGCGCCTGCGGCCACCCCTGTTACAACCTCGACTTCAACACGCAATCGCACGCGGAAATCATCGCGGCGGCAGCCGCGCACGCGGCGCCCCCCGGCGGCTGCACGCTGGTCGAGGGCAACAAGGGGCTGTATGACGGCGTCGCCGCCGACGGCGCCGACAGCAACGCGGCGCTCGCCAAACTGCTGGGCCTGCCTGTGGTGCTGGTCGCGGATTGCGACGGCATCACGCGCGGCATCGCGCCGCTGCTGCAAGGCTACCGGGCGTTTGACCCGCAAGTCGCGCTGGCCGGCGTGATATTGAACAAGGTCGGCGGCGAACGCCACCGCGCCAAACTGACCGCCGCGGTCGAGACCTACACCGACCTGCCGGTGCTGGGCGCGGTGATGCGAGATGCGCGCCTGGCGCTGCCGGAAAGACACTTGGGGCTGATGCCGTCCGCCGAAACAGACGGCGCGGCGCGTCGCATCAACGACTTCTGCGACGCCGTCGCCGAACAAGTGAACCTGGAACGCCTGCTGCGCGCCGTCGGTGATGCCGCTTCAACAGCGTCCGGCAGCGACAGCACGCTGCAAACACCCGCCACAGCAGCCACAGTAGCCGGCGATGGCAGGCAGTTGCAGACGCCCGGCGCCGCCACGGCGTCCGGCAACGGCAACCCGCTGCAAACGCCCGCCGCCGCTTCCGCAATGTCCGGCGATGACGGCGGCCCGGCGCAGGCGTCCGGCAACGGCGGCCCGCTGCGTATCGGTGTTTTCAGGGACCGCGCGTTCTCTTTCTACTACCCCGACGACCTTGAAGACCTGGAACGCTGCGGCGCCGAACTGGTGTTCATCAACAGCCTGCGCGACACACGCCTGCCGCCGCTGGACGGCCTGTTCATCGGCGGCGGCTTTCCCGAAACGCAGGCGGCGGCGCTTGAGGCCAACGCCGCGCTGCGCGGCGAGGTCGCGCGCGCCATCAACGCCGGCCTGCCGGCCTACGCCGAATGCGGCGGCCTGATGTATTTGTCGCGCGCCATCACCTGGCGCGAACGCCGCCATGAAATGTGCGGCGTTGTCGCCGCCGACGCGCTGATGTGCGAACGCCCGCAAGGCCGCGGCCATGTCGAGTTCAGCGAAACCGCGAACATGCCGTGGCCCGCCATCGCCGGCGAGGCGCCGATGCGACGCGCCCACGAATTCCACCACTCGCGCCTGGTCAATACCGACGCCTTTGACACCGCCTATACGGTGTCACGCGGCGACGGCCTCGGCGGCGGCCGCGACGGCATCGTCCACAAAAACCTGCTGGCCAGTTACCTGCACCGCCGCGCCACCGCCGGCAACCGCTGGACACAACGCTTCACCGAATACATCCGCGCCCGCAAGAGCGCCGCAGAAACGCGCCAAAAACAACCGCCGCGCAGATGACCGAACCGGCGCGCCGGCGCAGCACCGCCGGCGCCGCGCACCGGGTTATTTGATTTCTCCGTCGTCGATTTCTCCGCCGTCGTCATTGCGCGACAGCCCGCGCAGCAGGCCGGCGACCGGCGTTCTCGGCACCATCTGCACATCATAGTTGATGAAGGCGAGCAGGAACTGGCTGCCGAGAATAATTGAGAGCGCCGACAGCATGATCGTGCCGACCGGCGTCGTCATCATGGCCTCGGCGGACTCCATCCACTTGACGGCGCCGAAAGACAGGCCGAAAATCAGCAGCGCGCCGCCGAGCACCAGTTCAATCGAGGCGAGGTTGAAGTCCCTCAAAAAATAATTGTAGGCGATTCTCTTGAACAGGTTGCGGATGTGCTTGAACAGGAAAAGCGGCGCCTCGCGGACGGCGCGGATGCCGCTGACCTCGCCGGCATAGCGGCTGCGCATCGGCACATCGCAGACCACGGCGCGCAGCAGACCAAGCCGGAAAAGCAGGTCGCTCTCAAAGAAATAGCCGCGGTCTATCTTGCCGCCCGGCAGCGCGCGGAAAACGGCGGCGTTGAGCGCGAGGTAGCCGTTGTTGGGATCAAAGATGTTCCAGTAGCCGGTGGACAACTTTGCGAAAAAAGAGAACACCGCGTTGCCGAGCAGCCGCGGCCACGGCATGTCTTTCAGCCCTTCCAGATCGTGAAAGCGGTTGCCCTTGGCGTAGTCGGCGCGCCCTTCCGCCAGCGGCGCCGTGAACAGCGGCAGCAGGCGCGGGTCCATCTGGCCGTCGCCGTCCATCTTGACGAGAATGTCGGCGCCGTCTTCGGCGGCGTGCGCGAAACCGCGCAGCGTGGCGCCGCCGACGCCGAGGTTCTCGTCGTTGAACAGCACCTGAACCCGCTCGTCCTTGACCTGCGCGGCGACATGCTCGCCGCTGCGTTCGGGGCAGGCGTCGTCCACGACGACGATGCGCCCGCATGACGCCGGGATGCGCTCGATGACCGACACCACGCGCTCCCTGACCCGGTGGCACGGAATGACGACGGCGACGCGCGGCTGCTTCACCGCCCCGCCGCCGCCGGGCGCGACATGATGTCCAGCACCTGCCGCGCAAAAATGCAGTAAACCGGCAGCATGATGCCGCTGACCTGCAGAAAGAACCGGCCCACATTCGTTCCTATCAGGGTGAAATCTATGTTGCCGGTGAAATTGGAGAAATAAAACAGCGCAAACACCACCGCCAGCATATAGGCGACCAGCGCCCTGGCGCTCATCCCCGTCCGGCCAATCAACGCAAACAGCGCCATCGGCGCGAACAGCCACCAGAACACATTGAAACTTCCGTAGCCGAACATCGCGGAAAAGAAATGGGCGAAAGAGTCGGGGTTGTAGCGTTTTTGGAACAGCCACGACAATCTCCCGCCGGTGTACTGGCCGATGAAATCGGCGGTCAGCCAATACAGCAGATAAACGACCGCGGCTGCGGCCAGTTGAAACAGCAGAATTTTCCGCCACGGATACTTGCCGACCGCGTACAACCAGTAACTTGCGCCCATCACCGCCAGCAACAAAAGCCACATCTTGCCCTCCAATTTGGACAGGGCGCCGCACACAAGGCCGGCGACCGCGACCACCAGCCAGAAGCGCGCAGTTTTGCCCCTGTCCAGATAGAAAAAGCACAGAACAGCGACCACGGCGATGAAAAAACACGCCACCAGCAAATCGTTGAAACCGGGCCGCAGCGCATGGTTGGCCACCAGCGGCAGCGACGCGAACAACCAGGCGCACGCCAGCGAAGCCGTGGCGTGGCGCGTCAGCCGGTAACAGGCGGCGGCGGCGATGGCGATGAACGAAAGCCAGGCGAACAGCCACGGCACCGCGATCATGCTGTCGTACCAGCGGTCGAGCGGCATCCTCGCCCACGCCGCGAGTATCGACGGGCCGAGCGGGGATACCGTGTCGCCGCCCGGAAACACGACGCCTTCGCCGATTCTTTTGGCGAGCGAAACATAGCCGGCGGGATTGGTCGCATCCGAATCAATCACCGGGTAATGCAGCGCGGCGTATATCACCGCCGCGCATTTGGCGGCCAGCAGCGCGAGCAGCACCCAGTCGCGCGGCTTGATGGCCGGCATCACGGCGGCGGGCTGCGGCGGCGCCCGCAGCCACAGCACCGCGCCCGCCGCCGCCAGCGCCAGCATCACGGCAATCGCGGCGTAGTTCCAGTGCGTGCTCCACCACCCCGCCAGGACAAACAGATAACCGACCGCATACAGCACGACAACGCCCGTCGGCCACGCAAACGGCAGGCACGGCAGCCAGCGCAGGCGCCGTCCGGGCGCCGCCAGTTGCATCAGCGCGAGGCCGCTCGCCGCCAGCAGCAAGTGGCTTAGCAGAACAACAAGAAAAATCCCGGTCAACGGACCACCTTCAGCAGGCGCGCGCCGGGCGACGACTGATACAGCGTCTCAACCCTGTATTTCCTGTCGCTGCCATCCACCGAGACCGTCTCTCCGTCGGCCTCGACGGTCAAACCCTCGGGATAGTAGTAAAACAGGTATTCAATATCGTCTTTAAGCCATCTGCCGTCGGCTCTCGTATCCCACCACGCGCCGACCACGGCGTAGTGCTGATGGTCGCGGTACAAAAACACCAGCCAGTTCGACTCGCCCGGGAAAAACCGCTTGCGCGGCCACGGAAACGCCACCTTTGCGCCCGGCGGCGCGTGTTCGCGCAGGGCGCGGTCGAGTTGCGCGAATTCCTCGTCAAAGCGCGAGGCGTATTCATCATAGCGGTCGGCGTGCCACGCCGAAACATCATGCGCGAGGCGCGCATGCGCGAACAAACTGCCCATAAACGGCACATCCAGCGCGAGCGCCGCCGCCGCCGCGACACAGCAAAACACCACCGCGCTGCGCCGGGTGCGCATCAGCGCCAGCACCAGGCCGGACAGCAGCACCAGCAGGCCGAGCGCGACGACCAGCGAAAACCCGAGAACACGGCCATGCGCCCGGAAGTTGATTGAATAGGTGGTAATCGGCTCAATCGCCGCGTATTCACGCCACGCGGCCGCAAGCAAATCC
>RKSI01000225.1 GCA_007570905.1 Gammaproteobacteria bacterium | reverse complement strand
GGCCCCGCGCGGGGGCCGGCAGGCCGCCGGGGCTGCCGCGCCACGGACGACCGCGGCCGCGGCGCCGCGCCGTGGCCGGGCGGAACCCGCGCCAGGCCGGCGACGCCGAGCGCGCGGATGGCGCGTTGCGACAGCATACTGCGCCACGCCAGATGCGCGGCGCCGCCGCTGACCGCCGCAGCCGCGCCGTCGCCGTCCACGCACAACTCTATGCGCGGCAGCATATAGGCGCGGTTCAGCCGCCGGTTGCGCTTGATCGCGACCAGCGACATGAACAAATCCTCGCCGTTCCACAACGGCTCGCTTCTTTCACGCACCAACTCGTCCACCAGCGGCGCGTGCTCGAAGAAAGCGTCGGCCAGGCGCTTCGGCAGCAGCGCCGCGCCGGTCAGCGCGTAGGTTACGGCGCCGGCGCGAACCATGTCGCAATAGCGGTGCCGCCGGTCGGGGTCGCGCCCGTAGAGGCTGTGAATGATGTCCGGGTCGCGCAGGTATTGCCGGTGCAGCGCCAGCAGGCTGGACTCGGGGATGACGATGTCGTCGTCGAGCGACAGCACCGTGTCGTTGCGCGCGGCGGCGGCGGCGACAAAGCGGCGCGCAAGCCCGTGGCGGCGGTTGATGTCGCCGTCGTCGTCGCGGTGCACGATGCGGCAGCGCGCGCTTTCATATCCGAACGCCGTGTCGCGCCGCCCGTGCGTGATGATAATCTCATCCACGCACTCGCACCGCTCAAGCGCCGGCAGGACCAGGCGCTCCAGGTTGTATGCCCTGTTCCAGTTGGGAACCACCACCGAAATCATCGGCCAAG
The DNA here is from genome assembly GCA_007570905.1 of Gammaproteobacteria bacterium. GTDB lineage: Bacteria > Pseudomonadota > Gammaproteobacteria > Poriferisulfidales > Oxydemutatoraceae > Oxydemutator. The sequence continues at coordinate 2,136 of RKSI01000225.1, read as the reverse complement.
TATAACGCGCACCGCGCCTTCCGTATAATTGAGCGGATGCCGCACACCGCGCCGCACAACCCGTACGACTTTCAACTGCCCGCCGAACTGATCGCGGACTATCCGGCGCGCTCGCGCAGCGCAAGCCGCCTGCTGCATGTCCGCGCCGACGGCGGCCTGCGCGACACCCGCTTTGCCGAATTGCCGGCGCTGCTGCGCCGCGGCGACCTGCTCGTCGTCAACGACAGCCGCGTCATCGCGGCGCGCCTGCACGCGCGCAAGGCCGGCGGCGGCGGCGTCGGCATATTGATAGAGCGGCTGCTGGGGCCGCGCCGCGCGCTCGCCCACCTGCGCGCCAACCGCCCGCCGCGGCGCGGCGCGGTGCTGCACATCGGCCACTGCGAACTGCGCGTCGGCGAGCGCCGCCGCGACCTGTTCACGCTGTCGCTCGACGACGGCGACTTCGGCGCGCTGTTGCAGCGCCACGGCGAGACGCCGCTGCCGCCCTACATTCGCAGGCGGCCCGAGGCGCTCGACGCCGAACGCTACCAGACGGTGTACGCCAGACACCCCGGCTCGGTGGCGGCGCCGACCGCCGGCCTGCACTTTGACCGCGCACTGCTCTCGCGCCTGCGCGGCGACGGCGTGGAAACCGCGTCGCTGACGCTGCACATCGGCGCCGGCACCTTTCAGCCGCTGCGCGGCGCCGCCGAACAACACCGGATGCACAGCGAGACGCTGCATATCGGCGAGGCGCTGTGCGACGCCGTCGCCGCCTGCCGCCGGCGGCGCGGGCGCGTCGTCGCCGTCGGCACCACGGTCGCACGCGGGCTGGAAACCGCCGCCGGCAACGGCGCCGGGCTGCCGCGCCCGTTCAGCGGCGAGACCGCCCTGTTTATCAAGCCGGGGTTCCGCTTCCGCGCGGTGGACGCGCTGATTACCAACTTCCACCTGCCGCGCACGACGCTGTTCGTGCTGGTGTGCGCGTTCGCCGGGCGCGAGCGGATGCTCGCCGCCTACCGCCACGCCATCGCCGAACGCTACCGCTTTTTCAGTTACGGCGACGCCGCCTGGCTGGACAAGAACGACGGCGGCGCGCCGTGAAGTTCAGCGTTGAGGCCGCCGACGGCCACGCGCGCGCCGGCGTGCTGCACCTGGAACGCGGCGCCGTCGAGACGCCGGTGTTCATGCCGGTCGGCACCGCCGCCACCGTCAAGGCGATGACGCCGGCGATGCTCGAGGAAACCGGCGCGAGCATCGTGCTCGCCAACACCTTTCATTTGATGCTGCGCCCGGGCGCCGATGTGATTCGGCGCTGCGGCGGCCTGCACCGCTTCATGAACTGGCGCCGCCCGATACTGACCGACTCCGGCGGCTTCCAGGTCTTCAGCCTCGCCGGCCTGCGCGAGGTGTCCGAACAGGGCGTGCTGTTCCGCTCGCCGGTGGATGGCGACAAGGTGTTTCTCGATGCCGAGCGCTCCATGGAAATTCAGCGCGCGCTCGGCGCCGACATCATGATGTGCTTTGACGAATGCACGGCGTGGCCCGTGCCGCGCGAACAGGCGCGGCGCTCCATGGAGTTGTCCGTGCGCTGGGCCGAACGCTCGCTGCGCGCGCGCGGCGGCGGCGCGGCGGCGCTGTTCGGCATCGTCCAGGGCGGCGTGTGGCCGGATTTGCGGCGCGAGTCGGCGGCGCGCCTGACGGCGATGAACTTCGACGGCTACGCGCTCGGCGGCCTGTCGGTCGGCGAAAGCATGGACGAGCGCAACGCCGTGCTGGACCCGGCGCACCAATGGCTGCCGCCGGACAAGCCGCGCTACCTGATGGGCGTGGGCCGCCCCGAAGACATCGTCGCCGCGGTGCGCCGCGGCATGGACATGTTTGACTGCGTGATTCCGACGCGCAACTCGCGCACCGGCTTTCTCTACACGCGCCGCGGCGTGCTGCGGCTGCGCAACGCCCGCTACCGCGACGACACCGCGCCGGTGGACGACGAATGCGCCTGCTACACCTGCCGCCACTTCTCGCGCGCCTACCTGCACCACCTCGACCGCTGCAACGAGATGCTCGGCCCGGTGCTGAACACGCTGCACAACCTGCACTATTACCGCCAGTTGATGGCGGGCCTGCGGCGGGCGGTGGTGCGGGGGGGGGGCG
>RKSI01000130.1 GCA_007570905.1 Gammaproteobacteria bacterium | reverse complement strand
TCAAACCACCCCGCCACAAATTCAAGTATATAATCCCCAAATGAAACGAAGACAATTTGTCAAACAAACCGCCGCCGGCGCCTTGCTTACCGGGGCGCTGGCCGGTTGCGGGCGCGAGCAGCGCCAAACCGCGCCTGCCGCGCCTGACAACACCGCCGCCCCCGCGCCCACCACAGCCGAAACCCGTAACTGGAAAATGGTGACGGCGTGGCCGAAGAACTTCCCCGGTCTCGGCGTCGGCGCCGAACACCTGGCGCGGCTGATTACCGAAATGTCCGGCGGCAGGATTGCCGTCAAGGTTTATGGCGCCGGTGAACTGGTGCCGGCGTTTGAGGCGTTTGATGCGGTGCGCGGCGGCGTCGCGCAGATGGGGCACGCCAGCGCCTATTACTGGCAGGGCAAGAACCCGGCGTTCAACTTCTTCTCGTCGGTGCCGTTCGGCATGAACGCCGCCGAGATGAACGCCTGGCTTTACAAGGGCGGCGGCCTTGAATTGTGGCGCGAGGCTTACGCGCCGTTCGGCCTGGTGCCGATGCCCGCAGGCAACACCGGCTTGCAGATGGGCGGCTGGTTTAACCGCGAGATTAACAGCGCCGCCGACCTGCAGGGCCTTAAAATGCGGATACCGGGCCTCGGCGGCAAGGTGCTGGAACGCGCAGGCGGCGTCGCCGTCTCATTGCCGGGCGGCGAGTTGTTCACGGCGATGCAAACCGGCGCGATAGACGCAGCCGAATGGACCAACCCCTACAACGACCTCGCGTTCGGCCTGCACAAGGCCGCGAAGTATTACTACTATCCCGGCTGGCACGAACCGGGCACCACGCTCGAGTGCTTCGTCAACCGCGACGCTTTCGAGGAACTGCCGAACGACCTGCGCGCCATCGTGTTGCGCGCCGGTGAGGCCGCCAATCAGGACATGCTGGCCGACTACACGGCGCGCAACTTCGGCGCGCTGAAAACGCTGGTGGACGAACACGGCGTCGGCGTGCGCCGCTTTCCCGACGATGTGCTTGCGCGTTTCCGCGAACTGTCCGCGGGCGTCGTCGCCGAAGTCGCCGCCGCCAACCCGCTGGCGGGGCGCGTCCACGAGTCATGGCGGAGTTTCCTGGACGCCGTCGGCGACTGGAACACGCTGTCGGAGAAGGCGTATTTCGACATCAGGTATAATTGACGGACAACCCATTCATCCAGACGGAGAAAAAACATGATTACAGTATTCGGCTATCAGATAGGAATGTTCTCGTTCTTTGTGTTCAGCATTCTGGCCGGCGTTGTGGTTGCGGCGCAGGCCATTTTCGGCTGCAAGGAAGAGACGGTGCAGCACCGGACGGTGCGCGCCGCCATCGGCGTCATTTACACGGCCATCGCCGTCGCCGCGTTCATGCAACTCGAGAGCATCGAGTCGCCATATGTGGAGCAGTTTCTGCCGTTTCTGCCGCTGTTGGCGAAGCGCCGCCGGCAGCAGGCGGGCCGCCACCGGCAGCAGGCGGGCCGCCGCCGGCGACAGGGCGGATAACGGCAGACAACCCCGCTGTCAGCGAAGCAGCACCGACGGCAGCCAGGTCGCCAGCCCCGGCCACAGCGCCAGCGCCAGCAGCGCCAGCAGTTGCAGGCCGATGAACGGCGCCACGCCCCGGTAAATCTGCCGCGTCTCTATGGAGCGCGGCGCGACCCCGCGCAGGTAAAACAGCGAAAACCCGAACGGCGGCGTCAGAAACGAGGTCTGCAAATTGACCGCAATCATGATGCCGAGCCACACCGGGTCGGCGCCCATCGCCAGCAGCACCGGCCCGACAATCGGCACGACGACGAATGTAATCTCGATAAAGTCGAGCACAAAACCCAGCAAAAACATCAGCAGCATCACGACTATCATCGTCGTCATCAGTCCGCCGCCGAGGCCGGTGAGCATCTGGTGCACGGCGTCGTCGCCGCCGAAGCCGCGAAACACCAGCGAGAAGAAAGTCGCGCCGATTAATATCATGAACACCATGCAGGTAATCCGCACCGTCGAGCGCGCCGCGTCCCGCAGTTGCTCGCGCCGGAAATTGCCTTTGGCCGCGGCCAGCAACAGCGCGCCGACGGCGCCGACCGACGCCGCTTCGGTCGGTGTCGCCAGCCCGCCGAGTATCGATCCGAGCACGATGACAATCAGCGACAAGGTCGGCGCCAGCGCCTTCACCAGACGCATCCAGCCGGCGCCGCCGCGCGCCGCCGAAGACGCGCGCGGCGCCGCCGGCATCCACTGCGGCTTCTACAGCGCCGCCGCGAACAGCCAGGCCGAATAAAGCACAATCAGCAGCACGCCCGGCACCAGCGCGCCGGCGAACAAGTCCGCCACCGACACGGTGTCGGGCGAGAAAATCCCCTGCTGCAACTGCGCCTGCTGGTAGGCGCTTGACAGCACATCGCCGAGCAGCACCAGCACCAGCGAAGGCGGAATAATCTGCCCCAATGTGCCGGCGGTGCAGATGGTGCCGCAGGCGATGGCCGGGTGGTAGCCGCGCTGCAACATCGCCGGCAGCGACAGCAGGCCCATCGTCGTCACGGTGGCGCCGACAATGCCGGTGGTCGCCGCCAGCAGCGCGCCAATCAGCACCACCGAGATGCCCAGCCCGCCGGACATGCGCCGCAGCAGGTCGGCGCCGGCCAGCAGCAGGTCGTCGGCCAGGCGGCTTTTCTGCAGGACAACGCCCATGAACACAAACACCGGCACCGCAATCAGCGTCTCGTTGGTGATGATGCCGTAGATGCGGCTCGGAATCGCGTTCAGAAAACCCGGCTCAAACAGCCCCAGCGCCGCGCCGCCCAGCGCAAACAGCAGCGACACGCCGGCCAGCGTGAAAGCCACCGGATAACCGGCCATGATGACGACGACCACCGTCACAAAAAGCAGCAGCGCCACCGGTCACCTCCGCCGCCGCGCAAGACGCTTTATGAAAGGCATGAC